>VBIA01000207.1 GCA_005879985.1 Chloroflexota bacterium
GGAATTGTCCAAATGTGGATCCACAACTCGCTACGCGCGGTCGGAGTGCTCGTCGTCTTGGCGATGACGGCGTGCAGCGCGCCGGGCACCGGCTCGGGCGCGACGTCAACGCCGACGACGTCACCCGCGCAGAGCGCGGTGACGCAGCCGAGCGCGTCTCCGTCGCACGTGCCCGTGACGGCGTATCTCGATGACCGCAGCAGCGCGGAGCAGGTCGTCCGGTCCTATTACGACGCGATCGGCCGCCGGCAGTACCTGCGTGCCTACGGCTATTGGGAAACCAGCCCGACGCTGCCGACCTATGACACCTTCGCGAAGGGATTCGAGACCACGACCGCGGTGCAGGTGGAGCTCGGGACGGTCGGCGGATCACCGGGCGCGGGTCAGCTGTACTGGAGCGTGCCCGCCGTGGTGCTCGCGATGACGACCACGGGAACACAGGCGTTCGTCGGCTGCTACACGCTGCACCTCGCTCGTCCGGAGATCCAGACCGCTCCGCCCTTCAAGCCGATCGCGATCCAGGCCGGACAGCTGCAGTCCGTCGCGACGGCGGCGGCCGCGCGCAGCGCGCTGCCGACCGCATGCGGGAGCGCGAACGCGGCGCCGCTGCCCTGGGGCGCGCCGGGGACCGGCATCGATGCGGCGCGCTATGTCGACGACCGCAGCGCCGGTGAGGAGCTGATCCGCTCCTATTACAACGCGGTGAACCGCAAGGAGTACTCACGGGCGTATTCGTATTGGGAAGCTGGCGCATCCCAGCTCACGCCATTTACCACGTTCGCATCCGGGTACGCGAATACGAAGTCGGTCGCCCTCGCGACGACGCCAGGGACGATCGGTGCCGGGGCGGGCCAGACCTATTACACCGTGCCCGCTGTTGTGACCGCGTCCAACAGCGACGGCAGCACGACGGTCTTCTCAGGCTGCTACACGCTGCACCTCGGCAGTCCGAACGCTCAGGCGACCCCGCCGTTCCAGCCGCTGGGCATCCAGTCAGCGAAGATCACCCAGGCCGCGAGCGGCTCGAATCCGAGCGATCTGCTGAACTCGGCGTGCCCCTGAAGCGATGACCGAAGCTGTTTCGGATCGCCTGCACCAGGCGATGGCGGCTCGCATCGCGAAGGGTGAGCTGCCTGGCCTGGTCACCCTTGTTGCCCGTGGTGGTGACGTTCAGGTCGACACGATCGGTGTGATGGCATTCGGCAGCAACGAGCCGATGCGGCGCGACGCGATCTTTCGCATCGCCTCGCTGACGAAACCGATCCTGGCCACCGCGACGATGATCCTGGTCGAAGAGGGGAAGCTCGCGCTGGATGAGCCGGTCCAGCGGCTGCTTCCCGAGCTTGCCGACCGCCGGGTGCTGAAGCGCACCCGATCAATAACGCGGCCAAGGAGCTGCAGCTCGTCATGGGGCCGCCGGATCCCCGGACACCGCACAACCCCGACGAATGGATCAAGCGGTTCGGGACGTTGCCGCTCATGTACCAGCCGGGCGAGAGGTGGCAGTACAACACCGGATCGCTCGTGCTGAGCGTGCTCGTCGCACGCGCGTCGCGACAGCCGCTCACTGATTTCCTCCGGACGCGCATCTTCGAGCCCTTGGGTATGAAGGAAACAGGCTTTTCGATGTCTTCGCAGCAGACCCGCCGGCTGCCGAGCTACTACATGACGAATTTCCAGACTTCGAAGCTGGAGCTGCAGACGCTGTCCTCCCCGACCGAATGGACCACGCCACCTGCGTTTCCCTCGGGCGCGTCCGGCCTCCTTTCGACCGTTGAGGACTACCTCGCCTTCGCTCGTCTGCTCCTGAGCGGCGGGATCCACAGCGGTCGGCGGCTCTTGTCGGAGAGATCCGTCAGGCTGATGACGACGAACCACCTCACGCTCGATCAGATGGCGGGCGCCGGCCCGCTGCTGGCCGGCCAAGGCTGGGGGTTCGGCATGAGCGTCTCCACCGCGCCGGACGACGTGTCACCGGCAGCCGGCAGATACGGCTGGGATGGCGGCTACGGCACGACGTGGTTCAACGATCCCGGCCAGGGCCTGGTCGCGATCGCGATGACGCAGACCTCGGACTTCCTATTCAATGGAGGACTGGCCGAGTTCAAGAGACTGGCGGCGCATTCGTAGGTCTGCGCTGTCGATTTCGCCCCTGCCTTGTTCGACGTGTTCATAGACGGACTCAAGGAGAAACGGCGATGACGTACGCGGACGTGAATGGCATCAAGCTCTATTACGAGACGCACGGGACGGGCAGGCCGCTCATCTTGCTGCACGGCGGCCTCGGCGCGACCCCGATGTTCGGCCCCAACCTCACAGCCCTCGCCGAGGGCCGGCAGGTCATCGGCGTCGATCTGCAGGGGCACGGCCGCACCGCCGACATCGATCGGCCGATCCGCACGGAGCTGATGGCGGACGACATCGCGGCCCTCATCACGCATCTGAAGCTCGAGCGGCCCGACATCATGGGCTACTCGCTCGGCGGCGGCGTCGCGGTCTTCACGGCCATCAACCACCCCGAGGTCGTGGGCAGGCTCGTGGTGGTCTCGACACCCTTCAGGCGTGATGCCTTCTATCCCGAGATCCTTGCTCAGCAGGTGCAGGTGGGCGAGGCAGCGGCCGAGGCGATGAAGCAGACGCCGATGTATCAGATGTATGCGAGCCTCGCGCCTAGGCCGGAGGACTGGGCACGGCTTCTCGGCAAGATGGGCGACGCGATGAAGGAGGACTTCGACCTCACGAAACAGGTCGCCAGGATCAAGGCGAGAACGATGATCGTCGCGGGCGACGCGGATATCTTCCCGCCCGCGCACGCGGTGGAGGTCTTCGGCCTTCTTGGCGGCGGCAAGCGCGACGGTGGGTGGGATGGCTCGGGCCGCCCGAAGTCGCGGCTCGCGATCCTGCCGGGTGTCACGCATTACGCGATGGGCAGCGCACCCATGCTTGCGTCCACCGTGATCGCGTTCCTCGACGAGTAGCCCGCACGATCAGGACCGGGGCTGATAAGCCCGTCATGCCGGCGGTCGCCGCCCGCTCGGCCGCTTGAGACATTGTCGTGGCAGGCTTAATTTCCACCGTACTGACGTTTGACATCCGCAATTCGTTAGACCCGAAGCCGCTAAAGACAAAAGGGGGGAAAGAGTGCGCGCACTCAGGCATTCAGCTCGATTCGTGAGCATCTTCGCGCTGGTCCTCGTAGTGGCAATTCTCGGCAGTGGCAGCACCGCTGTGGCGGCCAACCCGCTCCTGTGCTTCTCCGGCACGACCGACGGAGGCTTCAACGGCACCTGCACGCTGATCGCGGGCGGTGCGGTCCTCAATACCTTCGACGGCGATACGAACCCGAATAACAACTATGCCGGCGTGTTTTTCGCCACATCGAGCCTCTCGGGGAAGCCGCTTTCAGCGGTCAGCGCGTCGTTCACCTACGCCGCGAGCGCGGGTACGACCGCATCCGGTGGCTCTCCGCGCCTGAGTATCCCGATCGACACCAACGCTGATGGCGTGACAGACAACTACGCCTTCATCGACACGCTGGGCTGCAACGATGGCAGCGCGAACACCGGCACGCTCTCCCTCAGTGACTCCACGTGCACCGTTGCGTACGGTGGCGGCGGATCGTGGGTGAGCTGGGCTGCCTTCGCCGCGGCGAACCCGACGTGGAAGGTCAGCAACAGCCTTCCGTTCGTCATCGCCGACCAGCCTGGAATGTGGACCATCACCAACGTGCAGCTCGGCCAGGGCGAGGCGGCTGGTGTCGCAACGAAGAAGGATGAGTGCAAGAAGGGTGGCTGGGCCGATCTGACCCGCGCCAACGGAACATCGTTCAAGAACCAGGGCGACTGCATCCAGTACGTGAACACCGGTAAGTAGCGAACGACCACCAGGCGCGTTTAGTCGAGACATACAAAGGGCTCCCCATTTACGGGGAGCCCTTTGTTTTTGAGTGCTCGTTGCATATCAGCCGCTTGTCCGCTGACCAACTCAGCAGGTCGGTTACTTCGCGCGCGGACGAACTGCATCGCATCGCCTTGACAACTTTCTACCGCGCGTGAAACTTTGGGACCGAAGACGCCGCCGCCCGGCGGCGCTCTTACTCAGGGGAGGGATGCGATGCATCGTCTGTTCCCGTACGCC
>VBIA01000145.1 GCA_005879985.1 Chloroflexota bacterium
CCATCCGATGGGTCTCTTCCTTTCGCTTCACCGCGCCGCCGGTGTTCTGAGCCGCGTCGAGGATCTCGAACGCGAGCTTCTCGGACATGCTCTTGCCGCCCCGCTGGCGGGCAAAGCGCACGATCCACCGGCGGGCGAGCGCCAGCCTCCGGTCGGGACGGATCTCGATCGGAACCTGGTACGTGGCGCCGCCCACGCGCCGAGGCTTGACCTCGAGCAGGGGCGTCGCGTTCCGCATGGCGGTCTCGAACACCTCGAGCGGCTCCTTCTTGGCCTGCTTGGAGGCGCGCGCCAGCGCGTCGTAGACGACCTTCTCGGCGGTCGACCGCTTGCCGCGGCTCATGACCACGTTGATGAACTTGGAGATCGCCTCCGACTGGTACACCGCGTCGGGCGCGATGACACGCTTGACTGGGCGGTTACGGCGAGGCATCAGGCTGCCGCCTTGGTCTTTTCCCGCTTGGCGCCGTACTTCGAGCGAGCCTTCTTGCGGTTCTTGGTGCCGGCGGTGTCCAGCGTGCCGCGGATGATGTGGTAGCGGACGCCAGGCAGGTCCTTGACGCGGCCGCCGCGGATGAGGACGACCGAGTGCTCCTGGAGGTTGTGGCCGATGCCCGGGATGTAGGCCGTGACCTCGATCCCGGTGGTCAGCCGCACGCGCGCGACCTTACGCAGGGCCGAGTTCGGCTTCTTCGGCGTCTGGGTATAGACGCGTACGCAGACTCCCCGCCGCTGCGGCGAGCCCTTCAGGGCAGGCGCCTTAGACTTCGCTCTGGCCGCCTTGCGCCCAATGCGTACCAGCTGCTGGATGGTCGGCAAATTTGACTCCTGGAGAAGGTCCGATGCCCACGCGGCATTAGCCGATTGGGCGACAAACGATGAGTATACCCAAAAACCACTACTTCAACCCGACGCCGGAGGTGGCCTCCAAGCCCCACACCGTCCGCCTCCACACCGGCGCCGTGGACCTCGAGCTGCAGGCCGACCGAGGCGTGTTCGGAGCCAGGCGCGTCGACCTCGGCACGCTGACCCTGCTCAAGGAAGCGCCGCCTCCGCCTGCCGAGGGCGACATCCTCGACCTTGGCGCCGGCTACGGGCCGATCGCGATCGCGCTGGCCAAGGCATCGCCCAGGGCCCAGATCTGGGCCGTGGACGTCAACCAGCGGGCCCTGGAGCTGTCCCGGGCCAACGCTGAGGCTGCCGGATTGGCCAACGTGACCGTGGCCGCCCCCGACGAGGTGCCCGACGGCGTCCGCTTCGCGGCCATCTACTCCAACCCGCCTGTCCGAATCGGCAAGGCCGCCATGCACGAGATCCTGGATCGGTGGTTGGACCGCCTGGCACCGGGCGGGGCCGCCTACCTGGTCGTCCAGCGCAACCTGGGCTCGGACTCCCTGGCCGCCTGGCTGGCGGCCTCAGGCCGCGACGTGGACCGCCTGAAGTCCAAAAAGGGCTACCGGATCCTGCGCGTCCGGGCGGCGTAGGGGCCGGCGCAGCAGCGCCGGAGAGGCCGGGGCCGCCGGCCCAACCTCGGGTAGTATTCGAGAAAGCGGTGCCGCAAGAGCTGCTCCGGGTAGACAACCTCTACACCCAGTTCAGCACGGCCGAGGGCGTCGTCCACGCGGTGGACGGCGTCTCGTTTGCCGTCGCCCAGGGCCAGACCCTGGGGCTGGTGGGCGAGTCCGGCTGCGGCAAGAGCGTAACCGCCCTGAGCGTCATGGGCCTGATCGAGTATCCGGGCAAGATCGCGAGCGGCCGGATCCTGTTCGAGGGCCACGACCTGGTCGGCCTCGACCACGAGGACATGCGCAAGCTCCGCGGCAAGGAAGTGGCGATGATCTTCCAGGAGCCGATGACGTCGCTCAACCCCGTGTACACGGTGGGCGACCAGATCGCCGAGATGGCGCAGCTGCACCTGAACATGGACCGCAAGCGGGCGTGGCGGCACGCGATCCAGATGCTGAACACGGTGCGCATCCCTTCGGCCGAGAAGCGCGTCTTCGACTACCCGCACCACATGTCTGGCGGCATGCGCCAGCGCGTCATGATCGCGATGGCGCTGGCGTGCACGCCCAAGCTGCTAATCGCCGACGAGCCGACGACGGCGCTCGACGTCACGATCCAGGCCCAGATCCTCGACCTCCTTCGCGACCTGCAGAAGGAGTTCCGGATGTCGATCATCATGATCACGCACGACCTCGGCGTGGTCGCGGAGATCTGCGAGAACGTGGTCGTGATGTACGCCGGCAAGGTCGTCGAAGAGGCGGCCGTCCGCGGCATCTTCAACACCCCGCAGCACCCCTACACCGAGGGCCTGCTGCGCTCGATACCCCACCTCGGCATGACGTCGGCGGCGAAGCTGGCCGTCATCCGCGGCACGGTGCCGAGCGCGGTCAACTGGCCGCCAGGGTGCAGGTTCGCGCCGCGCTGCAACCTTCGCTTCGAGAAATGCGTCGAGGACCCGCCGCTGTTCGATGTCGGCGGACAGACCGCTGCGTGCTGGTTGTGTGAGGGTGGCCGGCGCCAGACTACGGTCCGCTCGACGCGCGCCGGCGAGTCGTGAACACAACACCGGTGGCCGGCCCGACGCTTGCCGTCAAGGACGGAAACCAACCGCTCCTGAAAATCCGCGGCATCAAGAAGTACTTCCCGGTCCGGCGCGGCTTCCTGCAGCGCGTGATCGGCTACGTCAAGGCCGTGGACGATGTGAACCTCGACGTCCGGCCAGGCGAGACGCTCGGTCTCGTGGGCGAGTCGGGATGCGGCAAATCGACGCTGGGCCGCTCCATCCTGCGCCTGGTCGAGCCGACTGAAGGCACGATCGAGTTCGACGGTCACGACATCACCAAGCTGGGTCGCTCCCAGATGAAGCCGCTGCGCGCGGATATGCAGATGATCTTCCAGGACCCCGTGGGCTCCCTGAACCCGCGAATGTCGGTCGGCGACATCGTCGGCGAGGGCCTGCTCGTGCACGGCATGAGGAATCGCAAGGAGCGCGAGAAGATCACCCGCGACATGCTCCGCAGGGTGGGGCTGCGGCCCGAGTACGCGAACCGATACCCGCACGAGTTCTCGGGCGGCCAGCGCCAGCGCATCGGCATCGCCCGCGCCCTGGCTCTGTCACCGAAGCTGATCATCGCCGACGAGCCGGTCTCTGCACTTGACGTGTCGATCCAGTCCCAGGTGCTCAACCTGCTGGTCGACCTCCGGCAGGAGTTCGGGCTCACCTACATCTTCGTGGCCCACAACCTCGCGGTCGTCTCGTACATCTCCGACCGCGTGGCGGTGATGTACCTCGGCCAGGTGATGGAGCTCGCGGAGGCCGAGGAACTCTATAAGAGACCGCTTCACCCCTACACCCAGTCGCTGCTGTCGGCCATCCCGCAGCCCGACCCCGACCATCTCCGCAACCGCACCCAGCTCACGGGCGACGTGCCGAGCCCGTTCAACCCGCCGTCAGGCTGCCCCTTCCGAACCCGCTGCCCGCTGGCCAGGGAGAAGGGGACCCAGAACGGGATCTGCGCCGAGCAGCGGCCGAAGCTCGAGGCCAAGAAGTCGGGCCACTTCGCCGCCTGCCACTTTGCTTAAGGCACAAGGGGGGCAGGCCCCCCTTGTGGGGAACCCCCCTCGCCCCGCCACGCACGGAGGCAGGACTGTTTCGTGGAGTCATGGCTCGGCGGAGCCGAGCCAACCCTGCGACGCCTAGGGGTTAATTAACGATTTTCGGGTCGAAGGCGTCGCGCAGTCCGTCACCGATGAAGTTCACGCACAGCACTGTGACCGTGACCATCAAGCCGGGGAACGTGATCCACCACCAGTTGCCGTCGATGAGGTACTCCTCAGCGCCGGCGAGGATCGAGCCCCAGCTGACGGAAGGCGGCTGGATGCCGAAACCCAGGAAGCTGATGAACGCCTCGAGGACGATGTTGCCGGCGATGCCCAACGTGAAGGCGACAACGATCGGCCCCACCGCGTTCGGCAGCAGGTGGCGGAGGATGATGCGCGCGGGCGGCACGCCGAGCGCCCGCGCCGACTCGGTGAACTGCATCTCCCGCAGCGACAGGAACTGGCTGCGGACGATACGGGCGATGGACTGCCAGCTCAGGAAGCCGAAGATCATCGCGATGTAGAAGGGGTTGTCGGCGCCGAAGATGCGCGCCGCCAGCGGGACGATCAGCAGCGCGGGGACGGTCAGCAGGACGTCGGTGACGCGCATCATCATCGCGTCGGCCACGCCGCCGAAGTAGCCCGAGAACGCTCCGACCAGGACACCCAACGAGGTGGCCAGCATCATCGATCCGAGCCCGATGATCAGCGACAGCCGGCCGCCATACAGGACCTGGCTGAAGATGTCATGCCCGTTGAGCGAGTCGGTCCCGAACAGGTGCTGCGGCCCCGGGCCCACGCCCGCCTGAAGAACATTGAAGTCGTCAGGCGCCTCGATGAAGTTGGGGAACAGCAGGTGCCACAGCGGTGCGCCGTAGCAAGCGACGATGATGACCAGCAGGCCGACCACTCCCCACTTTGCCAGGGGGTGCGCCATGAAGCGCCGGTAGATGATCTCGCGCAGCGTGAACTGCTTGATCGCGACGTCGTAGCCGGACTCGACGATCGGCTGCTGGCCGACCTGGACCTGCTGCTCTACCGCGCGCTCAAGCATAGGAAATCCTCGGGTCTGCGATCGCGTATGCGAAGTCCGCCAGCACGTTGAAGAAGATGACGAGCAGGCCGGCGACGAACAGGATGCCCATCATCAGCGGGTAGTCGTAGCCCTCGAGCGCCTGGAAGAACAGCTGGCCCATGCCGGGCCACGTGAAGATGCGCTCCGTCACGACCGCGCCCGAGAAAAGGATCGGCAGCTCGAGCGCGATGTTGGTGATCACCGGCAGGAGCGCGTTGCGCAGCGTGTGCTTGAGGATGACGGTGCGCTCGGGCACGCCCTTGGCTCGCGCGGTCCTGACGAAGTCCTGGTGGATGGCGTCGAGCATGGACGCGCGCACGAAGCGCGAGTCGGCGGCGACCCCCACGATGGCCAGCGTGGTCGCGGGCAGGATGATGTGCTTCGCCACGTCGAGCACGCCGGTCACCGGGTTCTGGCTGAACCAGGTGTTGTACTCAGGCGTCAGGAAGGGCGCCCCTGTCACGCGGATGTCGATGACGCCGGAGCTCGGCAGGATCTGCAGGAAGACTCCGAACACCATCAGCAGCATCAGGCCGAGCCAGAAGGTCGGCATCGAGTTGCCGACGTACGCGAAGAAGGTGACGAACTGGTCGAAGAATGAGTACCGCTTGAGGGCGGCCAGGATGCCGGCCGGGATGGCCAGCAGCTCGGTCAGCAAGTAGCCCACGGTCATCAGCAGCAGGGTCGCGGGGAGCCTGGCGAGGATGACCTTGTTCACCGGCTGGTTGAGGAAGAAGGAGTTCTGCCAGTCGCCCGTGAACATGGCCCCGATCCAGCGGAAGTACTGGAGGTACACCGGGAGGTCGAGACCCCAGCGGTGGATGATGGCCAGCTTGGCGGCGTAGGACTGGTGGGAGTTGAAGGCGAGGGCGGCCATGGGCCCGCCGGGGATCGCCTGCATGATGCCGAAGAGGATGATCGACATCACGAAGATGGTCGGGATCGTCTGGATCAGCCTGCGGGCTGCGTATCCGATCATCTGGCGCTTAGGCGGATCTTAACACCCAACTGGCCACCCCTCCTCGGGGATAACGAGGGGGCGGCCGGTGGGGCCGCCCCCTTGGGAAACGCGTGCTATCGGCTTACGACTTGCCCTTGGTGTTGAACCAGTCGGCCGCGTTGCACGTGGCCAGGCAGGTGTTCACCGCCGCGGCGAAGTTGCCGAAGTTGTTCGAGTGCGTGAAGACGTCAGGTCGCTCGTAGAGCTCGATGGTCGGCAGGTAGTCCTTCCATTCCGCCTGGACCTTCTTGTAGATCTCAACACGCTTGCTGGTGTCGACCTCTTGGGCGCCCTGCTGGCACAGCGTGTCCAGCTGGGAGTCGTTGGCCCGCGCCCAGTTCTGACCCGACGGGTTGGCGTCGGTCGGGATCTGGCCGGACTCAACGGTCGTGCACCAACTGTCCGGGTCCGGTGACCAGTTGTTGGCGTACATGCCCATGTCGTAGTTGCCGGTCGCGAGGATGCCGCCGCCCTTGTAGTCGTTGAAGAACTGACCGGCGGGCCAGTTCTTGACGCTGACGGTGGCGCCGATCTCGGCCCAGTTCTTGATCAGCTGCTCCTCCTCCGCAGCCCGCTGGCTGTTGCCGGAGGTGGTGCTGATGACCCAGGCCAGTTTGACCCCGTTCTTGCTCCGGGTGCCGTCTGCGCCCTTGACCCAGCCGTCGCCGTCGAGCAGCTGGCCGGCCTTGGCGACGTCGCGCTGCCAGGCCGGAATGTCCTTGTCGAAGTACGGCGAGAGAGCATTGACGAACGGTCCGTTCATGGGCTTGCCGATGCCGCCCACGAGCGCGGTGTTGATGGTGTTCTTGTCGATGGCCAGAGCAATCGCCTGGCGAAGAGCCTTGTCGCCGTTGAAGATTGTCGGCTTGCCGTTGTGGTTGCCCAGGTTGAGCGTGAGGAACTCGTCCAGCAGGCCGGTCGCGGCCACAGTGGTGTAGCCGGAGATGCCCTGCAGGGCCGGCAGGTCCTTGGCGATCAAGTCGAGCCCGAGGTCGCTGTCGCCTGCCTTCAGGCCCGCGATCTGGGAGGGCTTGTCACCGTAGATCTTGTAGATCAGCTTGTCGAGGTAGGGTGCGTGGCCGAACAACTGCGCCCCAGTCCGCCCGGCGGCGTAGTTGGGGTTGGGAACCATCACCACCTGGGCCGCCGGCCCGGGGGTGAAGTTCTGCACCATGTACGGCCCGCTGGTCGCGGTCGGGTTGGTCGTGAAGTAGGAGTTGGTCGCCCAGTCAGCGTGCTGGACGCTCTGGAGGACGTGCTGCGGAACTGGGCTCTCTCCAGCACCGCCCATGGCCGAGATGAACGAGGCGTAGATGCCGGACGCGAGAGGAGAGCTCAAGCCGCAGCGCTTGCCCGTCGGGTCCGGTCCGAAGTGCCAGACCTCGACGGTGTCGCTCTTGTCCTCCACGGACGCGATCGAGGACCACCCTGTCTGGCTCGCCGCGCCAGTGGCTGGGTCACATATGGCGTTGATCGTGAAGCTGACGTCTTTGGTGGTCAGCGGCTGTCCGTCAGACCACTTGAGGCCTGACTTCAGCTTGATCGTGACATCCATGTGGGTGTCGTCGATCTTCTTGACGTCACCGTTGGCTACCGATGGGACCTCCGAGACCAGGTCGGGGATGGCGTTGTTCTGCGGGTCGAACGTCCAAAGCGACGCCCACAGCGGTCCGCTTGCCACCTCCTGGGTGGTAGCGGCGGTCGACGACAGCACGTTCAGGTCCTGTACCGGCTCCCAGTCGGAGTAGACCAGCTGCCCACCCTTGACTCCAGGTACCGGCTTGTAGCTGGTCAGGAGGGACGTCCCGGTCTGTGGACCGGTCGACCCACATGCCGCCGCGAGACACAACCCCACGGTCGCGAGCGCGAGCGCTCGAAAGCGGAATCCAAAGTGCATACGCGTCTTACCTCTCTGGTTGGTCCTGCAGCCTTCTTCCCACATTGCAGCCGCCATGCGGGGCGAGAGTGCGCCGGATGCAGGTCTTACTCACACGGCCTCTTCGGCCAACATGAATTCTGTTGCTCGCGCCCAGAGGGTGTCAAGTCGCCATACGAATTTGTCCCGAACGCCTGTTCGAATCTAGGCTTGGCAATCGTGGCCGGGATGGCTCGGCTTCGCCGAGCCATGACTCCACATCCCAGGGGCCTACAGGCGTCGCCAGGCGAGGGGGGTTCCCCACAAGGGGGGCCTGCCCCCCTTGTGAATTTAGTGGCCGGCGATGTAAATGCGGTCCGGGAACAGCTCCCCCGGCCACTCGTCCACCGACGTGGCCGTCAGGCCCTTCACGTAAGGTTCGACCAGGGACCAGCTGACGCTTTGGGCCAGGAAAGCGACCGGGGAGTCGCTCAACAGCAACCTCTGTGCCTGCGAGTACTCGGCGTCGCGGCGGCTTGCCTGGACGTCTGTCGCCGCGACCGCGACGAGGCTGTCGTACCTCGCGTTCTGGTACAGCGAGTAGTTGTATGAGTTGGTCGTGGTGAAGATCTGGAACCAGTCGGCCGGGTCCGGATAGTCGGCGTTCCAGCCGAGCGGGCCGGCGATGTCGAAGCTGCCGTTCTCCAGCTTCGCCCCCAGCGCCCCACGGTCGAGAGGGTCCAGCGCGATGTCGACGCCGAGATTTGTCTTCAGCTGGTCGTGGACGTACTGCGCCGTCAGCTTCGCGAAATCCACCGACTTGTCGTACGAGAACTTCAGCCCGGACAGCTGCGCCGCGCTCACGCCGGCGGCCGCGAGTGTCGCGCGGGCCTGCGAGACGTCGAACTTCTGACTCGGCGCCAGCTCAGGCGCGTAGCCGCGCATGCCTTGCGGGATGAAGGTCTCCAGCGGCCGGCCTTGACCCTGAAAGACCATGTTCACGAATCCACTCCGGTCGATGGCCCGTGCCAGCGCCTGGCGAACGCGGGGGTTCGAGAGCCTCGGCGATGTAACCCTGAACGTGATCCAGTACACAGTCAGCGCGGGAGACCTAACGACGTTCTTGCTCAGTGATCGGTCCGCCGCCACAGCGCCCGCCTGAGCGGGCTGCACTGCCATGACGTCGATGTCGCCCGACTGATATTTCGCGAGCGCGGCCGCGCCGTCGTTGATGATGTCGAACTCGATCGACGTGAGCGTCGGCTTTGATCCCCAGTAGTGTGGATTCGGCACAACCGTGAGCTGCTCGTTGGCCACCTGCTTTGAAAGCTTGAATGGCCCGTTGCTGACGAGCGTGTCGGGTGAGTTGCTCCATTTGTCGCCGTGCTGCGTGACGATGTCCTGCCTGATCGGCGCGCCTGCGGGCATGGCCGCGAGCCAGATGAAGGCCGGGTCGGGGCGGCTGAGCGTCACCTGGAACGTGCTGTCGTCCACCGCTTTGAGACCGAGGCTCTGCAGCGCGCCGTCGATGGTGCCCGCGTCACGCTGCGGGTCGAGGATCGCAACCCTGTCACCGTTGGCGATCGCGCCGGCAAAGAACGTCGCTTCGGGCGAGGCGAGGCGAGGGTCGCAGAGGCGGCGCCAGGCGAAGACGAAGTCCTGCGCCTTGACTGGCTGGCCGTCCCAGTACTCGGCGTCCTTGCGCAGGTGGAACACGTACACGGTCCCGTTGTTCATTACGTCGTAGCTGGCGGCCGCGGCGGGCGTCACGCCGGTTGTGTCCTGCGTGGGCCTGACCAGCGGCTCGGCGATCACGCGCAGGACGGCGCGCTCGAAGCCGTACTGCACCTGCCCGGGGTCGAGCGACTGCGGCTGATCCTCAATGGCCACGCGCAGCGTCTGCGACTTGGCAAGGCGGGGCCCTTGCGTGAGATTGGCGCTGGTGCACGAAGTCGCGAGCACCGCTATGGCCAGCGCCGCCGCGATGGCGCGCCAAAGAGAAAGCCCAGGAATCACTTGGGGCCCATCATAGGTGGCCGATAGGCCCAGCTTCGCTGGGCCGTCACCTGGCGCGCCACAACGACACTCCGCGTTGCACTACACCAAAAGGAAGGAGTTAGGAGCGCGAACCCGGCCCGCACAACCACCGACTTCGCGTCTTCGTCATAGGGCCGTTGAGCGCTCCGGCATAGAGGGAACCTTGGTTCCCTCTATGAAATAAAGAAGGGGCCACCCTTGGCGGGCGCCCCCTGTGCACGTACGGTGACTGTAACCCAAATCGGGCCGTGGCGCCAGCCCACATATAAAGGAAGGGATCGGGTGCCGGCACTCGCGGCCACCCGGCCAAAAAAGAGCCCGCCAGTGCCGGCACTGGCGGGCTTCGGTGACTCTTGTTAAACGCTCAGCGTCTCCAGGTCAATCGGTTCCTCCTCGAGGATCCGAGCGGCCTGCTCCCGCTGCTTCTTGTAGTAGTCCAGCCCGGTCCCGGCCGGGATGAGCTTGCCGATGATCACGTTCTCCTTCAGACCCCGCAGCCGGTCCACCTTGCCGCTGATGGCGGCCTCGGTCAGGACCCGCGTGGTCTCCTGGAAGGACGCGGCCGAAAGCCACGACGTCGTGTTCAGTGCGGCCTTGATGAGGCCGAGCAGCACCGTCTGCGCCGTCGCGGGCTCACCGCCCTCGGCCAGCGCTCGCGCGTTGCCCTCCTCGTACTCCCACTGCGAGACGATCTCGCCCGGCAGCAGGCCGGTGTCGCCGGCTGAGTCGACGCGGACCTTCCGCATCATCTGCCGGACGATCACCTCGATGTGCTTGTCGTTGATGTCCACGCCCTGCGAGCGGTACACCTTCTGGACCTCGTCCACGA
>VBIA01000146.1 GCA_005879985.1 Chloroflexota bacterium
GCGCCGACGGGTTGGAAGCTGCCGGTGCGCGAGGTGCGCGCGTCGGTCGGGGCCGGGTTCATCTACCCGATCTGTGGCGAGATGCGCACCATGCCCGGCCTGCCGTCGAGCCCGAACGCCATCCGGATCGACATCGACGACAAGGGCGATATCGTCGGCCTGAGCTAGCGCCCGGCCTGCGGGTTGGGGTCCGGGGTGGGCATCGGCAGAACCACGTTCGTGCTGGCCCCGCCGGCGTGGCTCGAGATTCCGGCGAGCCCCAGGGTGGCGGCGAAAACCAGGCCGACTATCACACCGACTGTGATGAGCTCTCGGATTGAGGATTTCATTACGCAGCAAACGTAGGGGCCGACCCACATCGGGCCATCGGTGGCGACCCGGAATCCATACCAGGGACAACCCTTGACTTCGGGTGCATCGATCAGGGGCAGCCCCGTGTCGATCACCCGCCACTGGTGGCAAGATCGCGCGCATGAGGCACGCGGCTCACGCCCTGCTCGCGATCCTGGCCACTCTCCAGATCCCCGCTTGCGCCTCGTCGAATCCGACTGCATGCGGTGTGGGCGGTGAGGCGCCGCATCCGGACATCGGCGGCCAGATCGTCTTCGTCTGTTACGCGCCAGGCAATCACGGCAGCCTCTACCTGCTGGACGTAAGCACCGGCGAGGTGCGGCGGCTCACTCCAGACAGCGCCTGGAACCTCGACCCCGCATGGTCACCGGACGGACGGCGGATCGCCTACCAGAGCACCCGCGACGGCCGGGACAACGTCTACGTCATGGATGTGGAGTCGCGCGACGTCCGGCGCTTGACGGACGGCCGCGGCTTCAGCGGCTATCCAAGCTGGTCTCCGGATGGACGCTGGATCGCGTTCGACAGCAGCCGGGATGGAATCGCAGCTCCACCCAATCCTCCCGGCTACTACCGGACCATTTATGTGATACGGCCCGACGGCACCGGCCTCCGCCGGTTGCTGACATTCAACGACGTGAGCTCAGGGCCCGCCTGGTCGCCGCGCGGTGATCAGATCGCATTCCAGTCCGTCCGCGCCGGTCGGTTCGACCTCTACGTGGTCGGTGAGGACGGCTCCCGCCTCGAGCAGCTGACGCATCACGAGGGCACGCCTGGCTCGGCAACGTGGCCGCGTTGGTCGCCCGACGGCGCCAGGATCGTATTCACCGAGACAATACCGTCACCAGGGCGTGGCGAGGTGTTCTGGATGGGATTGGATGCAGCCTCGCCTGTTCAGGTCACCGACGATCCTCGCGCCCAGTGGGATGGATGGCCGGACTGGTCGCCGGATATGCGCTGGATCGTGTTCACACGTGCGGGCGACAGCCACCAGCTGTTCGCGATCCATCCCGACGGAACCGGGCTTGTCCAGCTGACGAACGACGCCGGCAACAAGGACCTACCGCGATGGCGACCATGAACGCCATGTCTGCCGATCGCGCCTGGTCGCCCACCGCGGGCATCGTGGTCGGAGCCTCTATCGGTGTCCTCGCGGTGGCCACCGGGGCATTGGCTTTTGCCGACCGGGTAAGCCCAGGAATCAACCCTCTGGCTGGGGTCAGTCCAGAGCTCTCGACCACACTATGGGCGGCCGCCGGCTTGCTGGGGCTCCTCACGCTTGCGGCCACGTGCGGCCTGGTGACCTGGCGCCAGCCGCGCAACCCGTTCGGTTGGGTCATGACGGCCACTGTCATAGCTCTGGGCGTCGGGAGCTTCGCAGATGCATATGCCGTGTACGGCCTCGCCATCCATCCGGGCTCGCTGCCGCTCGCGGACCTCGCCGCCTACTCGCAAAAGCTCCTGCCCGACGCCGTCGTGGTGGGCGGGATCGCGGCCATCCTGCTGTTTCCGGATGGGCGGCTGAAGTCGTCGCGGTGGTCCATCGTCATCGCGGCGGCGCTGGTCGCGGCCGCGGCGGACGTACTGTCGGGCCTCGACGATCCGTTTCCAATCGAGGTCGGCCTTGGCGGCAGGCAGCCGGTTCCCATCACCGTGCCGCCCGCACTGTGGCCGTTAGGCGCCGCGTTCGGTTGGGCGTCGAGTGCGTTCATCTGGCTGTCTGGGGTCGGGCTGGTGGCGGGTGCAGGCGTGATCATGCGCATGGCCCGGGCCAGCGGCGCGACGCGCCGGCAGCTGGAATGGTTTGCGTACGCGGCGGCGATCTATGTGATCGCCTCGCTCCTGGGTGACGTCAAGGGGTTGGGAAGCCTGGATTGGCTCCCCGCCTTCGTCTACCAGCCGCTCCAGACCTTCGCAGGGTCGGAAGCTGGCGCCGGCATCGCGGCCTGGGGAGGCTTCGCCAGCCTCGTCGCGGGGTCGATCCTCGTCCCGATCGCCATCGGCATCGCCATGGTTCGCTACCGCCTCTACGACATCGATGTGGTCGTCAACCGGACCATCCTCTTCGCCGGGCTCGCCATCTTCGTCACCGTTTCGTACGCAGTCGTAGTGGCCGGCGTGGGCAGCCTCCTCGGCCAGCGCGCAGGCTCCAATCCGCTGCTCAACGTGATCACGATCGCGATCGTCGCCGCCCTGCTGCTGCCGGTGCGAGCACGCCTGCAGGCCCTCGCCGACATCGCCGTGTACGGACGAGGCGCACGTCCGTATGACGTGCTCTCCGGATTTGTGCGCGACGTTGGCCGCGCCGAGCCCGCCTCGCACCTGCTGCCCCGAATGGCACAGCTCCTGCGTGAGGGCACGCGCGCGGTCGCCAGCGAGGTGTGGGTAAAGGTCGACGAGCGTCTGCACCTGGCCGCATCCGATCCCGCCACCGGTTCGAAGCCGCTGGTCGTCGATACCACTGACGAGATCACATCGCGTCTCGACGACGCGTGCCGGCTGGCTCCGGTCTACCGGGACGGCGAGCTCCTGGGCGCTCTCGCCGTCGTAAAGCCGCGTGGTGAGCATCTGAACCGTGTCGAGAGACGTCTCCTGGACGACCTTGCCTCTCAGGCCGGCATGGTGTTCGAACGCTTCCGCCTCGTGCAGGAGCTGCGCGAGTCGCGAGCCAGGATCGTCGCCGCGCAGGATGCCGAGCGCCGGCGCATCGAGCGCAATCTTCACGATGGGGCACAGCAGAGGTTCGTCAACGCACTGCTCTCGCTGGGCATGGCCGGCGCCGAGGAGCCGGCGGGAAGCAGCAGCGCGAATCTCCTCTCGCAGGCTTCGGAGGAGGTTCAGGCTGGGCTCAGCGAGCTGCGCGGTTTGGCCAGAGGGCTCAACCCCCCGCTGCTCGTCGAGGGCGGCATCGCCGCGGCCGCCCGGTCATTGGCGGACCGGTCGCCCCTTCTGACAACCGTCGACTGCCCGGGCGACCAGCGGTATCCCGAGGCGATCGAATCGGCCGCTTACTACGTCATCGCCGAGGCCATGACGAATGCCGTGAAGCATTCCGGAGCGAACACGGTGGCGATCCGGATTGGCGAGGCGAACGGACAACTCGAGATCGAGATCGTTGACGACGGCGCCGGCGGAGCCGACGCTCGGCGTGGCACGGGCCTCGTCGGCCTTTACGACCGGACGGCTGCGATCGGAGGACGCCTGCTCGTGGACAGCCCAGCCGGCGGTGGGACGAGGGTGAGGGCTGAGCTCCCATGCGCGTAGTCATCGCCGAAGATTCAGCCCTGTTCCGCGAAGGCCTGGCCCGCCTTCTGGAGGGCGCGGGATGCGAGGTGGCCGGCCGTGCCGCCGACGGTCGTGAGCTCGTCAAGCTGGTCGAGGCGAGTGTGCCGGACATCGTCGTCACCGACATCCGCATGCCACCGACACACACCATCGAAGGCCTCGTGGCGGCTGCCGAGATCAGGGACAGGCATCCGGAGGTGGCCGTGCTGCTGCTCTCGCAGTATGTCGAGACGACGCATGCGCTGAAGCTCCTCGAGCGAGGCGGAGATGGCGTCGGCTACCTGCTGAAGGATCGGGTTTCGGACGTCCGTCAATTCGTCGAGGCGGTGCGCCGGGTCGCCGCGGGTGGGTCCGTGATCGACCCCGAGGTCGTCTCCCAATTATTTGCCCGGAAACGGCGCAAGGACCTCGTTGACGAGCTCACCGAGCGGGAGCGCGAGACGCTGAGGCTCATGGCCGAGGGACGCTCCAACTCGGCGATCGCGTCATCGCTCCACATGAGCGAAAAGACCGTCGAGGGTCATGTCCGCAGCATCTTCTCGAAGCTGCAGCTGGAGCCGGCGGCCGAGGACCACAGGCGCGTTCTCGCCGTTCTTACTTACCTGAAGGCCTGAGCCGAACGGGTGTGACCGGGGCTCAGCCCGTCGCTTCGCGCAGCCAGATCTGGAATCGGTCGGTGTCCATCACCGCGACGGCCCGCGCCCAGCGGCTGGCGTAGTAGCCCTTGAAGTCGTAGTCGATCGTGGAGATCTTCGCCTGGATCGCGCCCCACAAGGTCCAACCTACGTCCGACATGACCGCGAACAGGTTCATGCGCGCCAGCTGTCTCGGGTCGGGCCGCCCGAAGTACGCCTCGCACAGCACCTCGCGCAGGTCCTCGCCGAAGATAGCCTCCTGCGCCGTGTTGCCGAGGTCGAAGCACGGATCGTTATTGCCGCTGAGCTCGTAGTCGACAATGCGCAGCGACTCGCCGTCGTCGATGAAGTTCTCGCACAGCAGGTCGTTGTGGCATGGGACCGACGGCAGCGCGTGCATGCTGACCGCCCGCTCGATCTCCGCCACCACCGGCAGCTTGTCGCGGTAGCCGCGCGGGATCACCACGCCGTGCTCGTCGACGATCCGCAGGTAGTACTCGATGAGCCGGAACATGTTGAAGTCGCGCAGGAAGCGCGGCGCGGAATGGAGGGTCTTGAATGACGAGGCCATCCGGCGCGCCATGTGCACCGACTGCAGCGTCTCGGCCGACATGGTGGGGCCGGGGATGAACTCCAGCACCATCACGTCGAGGTCAGGCACGTGCTCCAGCACCCGTGGTCCGATGCCGGTCTCGGCCGCGGCCTTCGTGTTGTAGACCTCGTTCTCGCGGTCGATCGAAAGCAGCTCGGTGGACTGGCCGGGCAGGCGCATCACGTAGCGCTCGCCGTTGACCTCGACCAGGTAGTTCTCGTTGGTCAATCCGCCGGAAAGCGGCGATACATCGACCTTCCGGCCGCGCCATAGCGCCACGCGGCCGGCCGCGTCCTCAACTCGTCTTGACAGCACTCTTCTTAGACAGCACCGCATCGGGCATGACCGTGGCCGGCACCCTGTTGCCGAAGACCTCGACCGCGACCGTCGCGCCCGGCTTGAGCTCGACCGGCAGGTAGGAGTACGCGAGATTCCTCCGTGCGGTGAAACCGTACGCACAGCTCCGCACGCGTCCGACCACGCTGCCGCCCGCGTGGACAGCCTCGCCGCCGTACACCGTGAGGTAGTCCTCGCCGCCGATCGCAAGGGTGCGCAAGCGCCGCGTGATGTCGCGATTGAGGGACGGCCACTTCTCGCGGTTCACGCAAAAGCCCAGGCCCGCCTCATATGGGTTGTCCAGGAGGCCCATGTCGGTCCCGTAGTAGCGGTAGCCCATCTCCAGGCGCAGCGAGTCGAGCACGCGGTAGCCCCCGGGCGTGATCCCGAATTCCCGGCCCGCGGCCATCAGCCGGTCCCATACCTGGCCGGCCCAGGCCGGGTCGACGTACAGCTCCCAGCCCAGCTCGCCGACATACGTCACGCGCTGAGCGAAAACGGCGGCGCCGGCGATCCTGACCGCTCGCGCCTGCATGAAGGGGAAGCCCTCCTCGGAGACATCGTCCCGCGTCACCTTCTCCAGGATGGCTCGCGCATGCGGACCCCACATGCCGATCACCGCGAGCTCGTCGGTGACCTCGCGGATCGCCACCGCGGGATCGTTCGGTTGACGCTGCATCCTCAGCCAGCCCATGTCGCTGTCGACATAGCCGGCGCCGGTGATGACGCGGAAGCGCTGCTCGCCGAGCCGCGTGATTGTGACGTCGGCCGCGACGCCTCCGTCCTTCTCCAGCAGCTGCGTGTAGACGACGCTGCCCACAGGCCGGTCGATGAGGTTGCCGGCGGCGCGCTCGAGCAGTGGCAGCGCCCCAGGTCCCTGCAGCTCGA
Source organism: Chloroflexota bacterium (assembly GCA_005879985.1). Taxonomy (GTDB): domain Bacteria; phylum Chloroflexota; class Dormibacteria; order Dormibacterales; family Dormibacteraceae; genus CF-118. The sequence continues at coordinate 6,088 of VBIA01000146.1, forward strand.
TCTTGCCGAACGAGCTCATGTCGATGATGCCCGCGCGCTCGCGAAATGCGCGGTGCTCCTCGGCGAGCCGATCGAACCACGGCGGGCGGGTCCAGCCGAAGTCCCGCTGGTCGGCGCCCGCGCGGCGCCACTGATGGCCCGGCTCGAAATGCTCGGGCCGCTCCCATCCGTGCTTGGCGCCGAAGACCGCGCCGAGATCCTGCATGCGCGTGTGCAGCGCGCTGGTGCGCTTCGGCCGGCCCCATTCGTCGGCGTCGAATGGATACCGGAGCAGGTAGTAGTAGCGGTACGACTCGCGAGCCAGCTCGGCCGCGTAGCGCGCGTCGCGATGCACCGGACCGAATCGCCACGGCCGGTACGAGTACAGGTCGAGCTCGGGCTCGCCGCCGGTGATGAGCTGCGCCAGGGCCCGGCCGATGCCGCCGGCGCCGCCAAATCCGTTCAGCGACAGGCCTGCCGCGATGTAGAGCCCCGGCGCACCGGGCATGGGGCCGACCAGCGGGTTGGCGTCCGGCGTCATCGCATCGGGGTGGCAGACCAGCTTCACGATCCCGGCCTCGCCCAGGAACGGGAAGCGGCGAGCCGCGCCGTGAAGAAGCGGCTCGAAGCGGCGCTGATCGGGTGGAAGCGACACGCCCGAGTGATCCCACGGCGCCCCGTCCAGCCAGCGCGCGACCGGGTCGCCTTCGTAGCCGCCGAGCACCACCCCGCCGGCCTCGGCCTTGCCGTAGACGAGGTTGTCCGGATCGCGAAAGCAAGGCATGTCGTGCGGGACTTCATGGCCTGGAACCGCGCGCAGCGCGGCGTGCTGGTGGTCGACCGGGGTGGAGACGATGACCGCGCCTGCCATGGCCGCGATCTGCGGCCCCCACAGACCGCCGGCCACAACCACCACCTCGGTCTCGATGCGTCCCGCCGGCGTCATGACCGCCTGCACCGCGCCTCGATCCGACCGCTCGATGCCGGTCACGCGCGTGTCGGTCATCACCCGCGCGCCCATCTCGCGCGCGGCCCTTGCCAGTGCGTGCGTCGCCGTGTGCGGGTCGAGGTGGCCGTCGCCCGGAACCCACACCGCGCCGTACAGCGAGTCCCTTGTGATGACCGGCATCAGCCGCGCCGCCTCGTCGGCCGACACCAGCTCCACATCGAGGCCGATGCCGCGCGCCCTGCTCGCGCCTCGCTGCAGCTCCATAAGCTGCTCCTTGCTGGACGCGAAGCGCAGGCTGCCGACGGTCTCGAAGACGCCGAGCTCGCTGTACAGCTCGATGCTGTAGCGGCGGAACCGCATCATCGTCGGCGACGGGTTGAACTGGGTGACCAGGCCCGCCGCGTGGCAGGTCGAGCCGCTCGTGAGCTCGCCCTTGTCGAGCAGGAGGGTGTCCTTCCAGCCGGCTTTGGCAAGGTGATAGGCGACGCTCGCGCCGGTGATGCCGCCGCCGACCACGACCGCCCGGGCTCGCTCCACCGAAGCCGATTATCGGGAATGGGGGCCGCCGAAGCTGGGTATGAATCCTGGGGATGAAGACCGAGAACCCTCACCCCGGATCCCTGTCCCGCAAGCGGGAGAGGGATCCATTCGGGGGATTCACGCCCATCGCAGCCGCCACCGGCATGGGCGCCGTGGAGGTGGCGGTGACCGACGGCGATCGCGCGCTGCGCTTCTACCGCGACTACGTCGGCCTGACGCCAATGCCGTCACCCGACAGCGCCATCAGGCTTGGCGCGGGCGCCCGCGAGCTGGTGGTGCTTCGCCCGGGCGCCGAGCGGCCGGTCGTGCCGCGCACCTCGGGCCTGTATCACTTCGCGATCCTCGTGCCGGATCGGCGCGAGCTGGCCCGGGTCATCGCCCGGCTCGGCCGGCTGGGCTGGGACCAGTACCCCACCGACCACGTCATGACCAAGGCCAACTACCTCTCGGATCCGGACGGCAACGGCATCGAGATCTACACCGAGTCACCCGAGGACGGGACGATGGGCTTCGGCAACGGCACCTTCGTGGCGTACGACAAGGACGGCAAGCCTCGCTCGGGGCGCGACCCGATCGACCTCGAAGAGCTGTACAGCCACCTGCGCGAGGACGACCGGCTGGACGCGCCGATGCCCGAGGCCACGAAGATGGGCCACGTCCACCTCCACGTCGCGGACGTCGACGAAGCGCTGCGCTTCTATCACGACCTCGTCGGCTTCGACGTTATGGGCCACGTGCCGGGCGTCGGTTTCGTGTCCGCCGGCGGATATCACCATCACCTAGGCCTCAACACGTGGGCCGGCAGGGGCGCCCGTCCGGCCCCGCCAGGATCGGCCGGCCTGCTCCGCTTCACAGTCGAGCTGCCGGCGCGGCCTGACCTCGAGGATGTCGTGGGCCGTCTGGAGCACGGTGACGTGAGCCTCACCGAAGAGGCCGGCGGCTTCGCGGTGGTAGATCCCTCCGCGAACCGAGTTCTCTTTACGACTGCCGCGTAGCGTTCTTCCGCTCGACCGCCTCGTGAAGCAGCGAGGCCAGGTCGATCACCTGCATCTTCGTGCCGGTGTTGCGCACGCCGTCGTCGAGCATGACGGTGCAGAACGGGCACGCGACGGCCAGCGTGTCGGCGCCGGTCTCGGCCGCTTCGCGCACGCGCTCCTCGTTGATGGGCCGGCCGCGGCGCTCCTCCATCCACATGCGTGCGCCTCCCGCGCCGCAGCAGAACGTGCGGCGGCCGTGACGCGGCATCTCGACCGCCTGGCCTGAGGCCGCCGCCAGCTCGCGCGGCGCCGACAGCACGTCGTTGTGGCGCGCGAGGTAGCACGAGTCGTGATACGTGATCTTCCGGCCGCCCGCCTCGGGCTGCAGCTTGCCATCGCGCACCAGCTCCGCGAGGAACTCTGTGTGATGGACGACCTCGTAGCGGCCGCCGAAATCGGCGTACTCGTTGCCGATCGTGTTGAAGCAGTGGGGGCACGTGGTGACGATCTTCGTCACCTTCGATTGGTTCAGCGTCTCGACATTCTGCCGGGCCAGGCGCTGGTATGTGTACTCGTCGCCCATGCGTCGCGCCGGATCGCCGGTGCACGCCTCACGCGGGCCGAGGATCGCGAAGTCCACACCGGCCTGCTTCAAGAGCTTCGCCGTCGATCGCGCGCCCTGCTTCGCGCGCTCGTCGAACGCCGGCGCGCACCCGACCCAGAACAGCACCTCGGGCGGTGCCTCGCCGGGCTGCAGCACACGCACGTCGAGGCCGTCCGCCCAGGCGGTGCGGTCCGCCTGCGGCTTGCCCCAGGGATTGGAGGCGCGGTCGACGTCACGCAGCATCGCGCCGGCCTCCTCCGGAAATCGCGACTCGACCATCACCAGGTTGCGGCGCAGGTCGACGATGTGGTCGATGTGTTCGATGCCGACGGGGCACTCCTGCACGCACGCCCCGCATGTCACGCAGTCCCACACGACGTTGTCTGTGACTGCGTTCGGCACCAGCGCTGTGGTGCTCTGCGCGCGCACCTGGTCGCGCAGCGCCATGATCAGCAGCTTCGGCGACAGCTCCTTGCCGGTGTTGTAGGCGGGGCACGCGTCCTGGCAGCGGCCGCACTCGGTGCACGACATGGTGTCGAGCAGCTGCTTCCAGGTGAGGTCGCCGGCGGTCGCGGCGCCGAAACGGACGTCGGCCTCGGGCTGCTCGAAGTCGATGGGCTCGAGACGCCCGCGCTTGCGCGTGCGCGTGAAGAACACGTTGATGGCGGCCACCAGGATGTGCAGGTGCTTCGAGTAGGGCAGGTAGGCGAGGAAGCCGATGATCAGCAGCACGTGCGCCCACACGAACCCGCGTTCCAGCGATCGCGTCGGTTGTCCCCGGCCGAACAGGTGCGAGAGCGCTTGCGCCACCGGCGACCACGATGCCGGCCACTCGTTCAACCCCAGCGCGATCCGCGAGGCATGCCACAGAAGCAGCGTCGTCACGATGCCGGCGATCCAGGCCAGGATCAGGTCGGCCTCGCCCAGATGGCTGCCCTCGAAGCGCGCCGGGCGCTGCACCTTGCGGATGTAGAAGGCCGCGCACACGCTCACCAGCACCAGCAGCGCGAACAGGTCGACCAGGAACGCGAACCAGCCCTGCGAGCCCAGCCACGGCAGGCTGCCGTCGCGGTCGACCGCCCCGATCATGGCCATGGCGATGGTCGGGAACAGCACACCACCGCCTCGGCGCGCACTCGATAGGGCAGCTCATCGAACCGCGACGTGGGCTTGCCCTCGCGCACGATCCGGTAGAGGCGCCAGGCCTGGCGCCCGAACAGCCCGAACGCGACGAGAAGTGCGAGCGCCAGAACGGCGAGAGGCGTGGCCGAAAGGTTCGGCGAGAGATTCGGCGATCCAGGTGGCTGAGATGCGGGCGAAGCGACGAGCAGCGGAGCGAGCGCATTGGACAACTGCGTGAGCGAGCAGCGCAGGAGCTGAGCCCGCAGATCGGCCGCATGGGCGCCGAAGATCCGTCGAACCCTTTCGCGCCGCGCCTCGCGGCTCACCGGTGCTTGCGGATCTCCGCCGAGATTGCCGGCACCACCTCTTTCAAATCTCCGACGACCGAGTAGTCGGCGAGCGACATGATCGGCGCCTCGGGGTCTGCGTTGATTGCGAGGATCTTCTTCGCGCCCTTGCACCCGGCCATGTGCTGGGTCGCGCCGGAAATACCGCAGGCGATGTAGAGCTCGGGCGAGATCTTCGTGCCTGTCTGGCCGACCTGGTCGGTATGCGGACGCCAGCCGGCGCTCGTGACGACGCGCGAGCAGCCGACGCGCGCGCCCAGCAGGCCCGCCAGCTCCTCGATGATCGCGAAGCCTTCCCTGGAGCCCACGCCGCGCCCGCCGCTGACCACGACCTTGGCCTCAGCCAGCGACACGCCGCCACCTGGTGGGTCGATGTGCTCCGACACGCGCACCACACGGTCACGTGGATCGAGCATGTCGATGTACTTCTTGGCGTCGACGGCGATCGGCTCAGGGCCCTCGGTGATGCGGAACGAATACGGCGCGACCGTGAGGAGCGGCCGCGAGCCATGCAGCGTGGCGGTCTCGAGCAGGCTGCCGCCCCAGCGCTGCCGTGTCACCCTGACGGGATCGGCGGGCTGCGCCGCGATGCAGTTGGCCGCGAGCGGGAGCCCGGTGCGCGCTGCCAGGCGAGCCATGACGTCGTTGCCGCGATCCGTGCCCGCCGCCAGCACTGCCGCGGCGCCGAGGTCGTCGGCCGCGCGCTGCAGCATCGCCGCGAGCGCGTCGGGCGCAAACGGTTCGACCGCGTCCACGCCTACGGCGTGCAGTTCGCCGTCCCACGCGCGGGCGAGCGTAAGCGTCTGACGGGAGGGGTCGCCGTCCTCCATCAGGACGAGGACGGTCATACGACTCCGATTTCCTTCAGCGTCTCGACCACGGCAGGCGCAGCCGACGCGCCGCTGCCGAGGAGCTTCGTTTGTCGGCCCGGACCGCCGGGGACGGACAGCTCAACGAGCCGAAGATTCTGCTCGGCGCGCTCCGGCCTGTTCAACGTCGTCATTGGCTTCCGCGCGGCCCGCATGCGTCCAGGCACCGACGGATAGCGCGGCAGGTTCAGGCCCTCTTTCACCGTGACCACGGCCGGCAGCGGCAGGACGTAGACGTCGCGGCCCGTCCCGGTGTCCTGCTCGCAGCGCACCGACGAGCCCTCGACCTTCACGCCTTTGAGCCCCGTCGCACAGGGCCGGCCGAGCGCATACGCGACGCGCAGGCCGACCTGGTAGCCGCCTGCATCCGCAGACTCGTTGCCGGCGAAGATCAGGTCGAACGGTCCCGAGGCCTCCTCGTCGGCGCGGATGGCTCCGACGATCGCGGCCGCCGTCGCCTCGCCGTCCCATTCGCTGCCGTCGGTCTTCAGGTGGATGGCGCGGTCGATGCCCAGCGCCATCGCGTCCACCGCCTCCTCGACGCCGCATTCCTCGTGCGGGCTGATGGTGAAGCCGAGGTGGCGGGTTTCGAGCGCGGTCCTGTCGGGCGCGAGCACCATCTTGCCGCCGGTGAACGGCACCCTTTTGACGCAGACCAGGATCTTCACGCCTTGACGCGCAGGTTTTCCGGATCGAACAGGGGCGTCGATCCGACGGCGGCGACCGAGACCGGGTAGCTCTCGCCCAAGTACTCGACCGCGAGCTGCTCGCCGGCGTTCGCGTTTTCGGGCGGCAGGTAGGCCATCAGGATGTGCTTGCCCACCGACGGCCCGGCGCCGGCGCTGGTGACGTACGAACCCCGACCGTGCCGGTCGACCAGACGCTTGCCGTCACGCGTCACGATGGGCTCCCGGCCGAGCATGTAGCGCTTCTCACCGCCCTTCGAGGTGTGGTCGTCGACGGTGAGCGTGCAGAGGATCGCGGCGGGCTCCTCCTCGCGGTGGCGCAGGTGCGCCTCCTTACCGACGAAATCCTCGGCCTTGACTCGGGGCGCGCTCATGCCCGCCTCGACGACGTTGTACTCGGTCTCCAGCTCGTTGCCGTGCGCCCGGTAGCACTTCTCGAGACGGCCCGTCGTCCCGTACACGCCGATGCCGCACGCGGCCAGGCCGTGCGGTTGGCCCGCCTCCCACAGGGTGTCCCACAGCAAAAGGCCCTGCTCCATCGGCACGTACAGCTCCCATCCAAGGTCGCCGACGTAGGAGATCCGTGAGGCGAGGACGCGCACGGTGCCGATGTCGATCGAGCGGCACGTGCCGAACTTGAAGCCATCGTTCGATACGTCGTCGGACGTGGCCGCAGAGAGAATGTCGCGCGCGCGAGGCCCCCACAGGCCGATCGTCGACATCGCCGACGTCAGGTCGTGCAGCTGCGCCGAGCCGTCGGCCGGCAGGTGGTCGCGGAACCACTTCTTGTCCGACATGCCAGAGGCGCCGCCGGTGACGACACGGAACTGCTCGTGTCCGAGCCGCATGATCGTGAGGTCGGACTTGAATCCGCCGCGCGTGCTCAGAACAGGCGTGTACACGTTGCGTCCGACGGGCACGTCCATCTGGCGCAGCGCGACACCCTGCACAGCGTTCAGCGCGCCGGGACCGGTGATGTCGAAGATCGTGAAAGCCGAGAGGTCGAAGATGCCCGCTCGCTCGCGCATCGCGAGGTGCTCGGCGTTGATGATCGGCGACCACCAGCGCGAGTCCCACTCCGCGGTGCGGCGCGTGATGCGGTCGCCGAACTCATCAAGCAGCGAGGCGTTTGATTCATACCAGAAAGGCCGCTCCCAGCCCGCGGCCTCGAAGAAGAACGCCTGCAGCTCGCGCTCGCGCTGGTGGAACGGCGCCAGCCGCACGTTGCGGTTCGACGCCCACTGCTCGGCCGGGTGGACGATTCCGTAGGTCTTGTTGAACCCCTCGGCCGCCCTCGCGCGGACGTGAGCGCGTGTCTTCTGGTGCTCGTGGAACCGGGCGGCGTCCGAGGCGTGGATGTCGATCTCCGACTCGCCGTGCACCATCCATTCGGCCAGCGTCTTGCCGGTGCCCGGTCCCTCCTTGACCCAGACCGCGGATGCCGACCACAGGCCGGCGACGTCCGAGGACTCGCCAAGCACCGGCATGCCGTCTGGCGTCAGCGAGAGGATGCCGTTGATTGCGTACTTCACCCCGACCTTCTCGTCGCCGACGATCTCGGGCATCAGCTCTAGCGCGTGCTCCATCTGCGGCGCGAAGTCGGCCTGCGTGAACGGGAACTCGGTGGGCGACAGCGCCGCCTGCTGCACCGAGGGGAGGTCTTCAGGGTTGTAGAGGATCGGCCGGTGCGCGTAGGAGCCGATCTCCAGGTCACCGCCCGCCTGCCGCTCATACATGTTGGTGTCCATGTCACGCACGATCGGGTGCTCGATGTCGCTCTTGGCGCCGGCGAAGCGGGGCACGGGCCCGACGTCGATCATCTGATGCACCGCCGGCGTGAGCGGGATGTGCGCGCCCGCCATCAGCCCGACGCGCGGGCTCCACACGCCGCAGCAGACGACCACGTTCTCGACCTCGATGTCACCTGCGTTGGTCCGGACGCAGTTCACTCGACCGGCCTTCACGTCGATTCCGGTCACCTCGGTGTTGGCCGCCACGTGCACCGCGCCTGACCCGACTCCCTTCTCCCGCATCAACGTGCCCGCGCGAAGCGAGTCGACGACGCCCACGCCCGGCGTGGAGAAGCCGCCGAGGATGATCTTCTCGTTGATATAGGGCACGAGCTTCTTCACCTCGACGGGCGTGATCAGCGACACCGGCTCGATGCCCCACGACTTCGCCGACGCCATGCGCCGGGTGAGCTCCTGCATGCGTTCGGGCGTGCGCGCGACCTCGATGCCGCCCGACTGCGTGAACACGCCCAGCTCTTGGTACTGGCGCACGCTCTCGACCGTCAGCGCGGTCATCTCCTTGGAGTGGTCGACGAGGTAGATGAAGTTGGACGCGTGGCCGGTCGAGCCGCCCGGGTTGGGCAGCGGGCCCTTGTCGAGCAGCACGATGTCGCGCCAGCCCAGACGGCCGAGGTGATACGCGACGCTGTTGCCGACGATGCCGCAGCCGATGACGACGACGCGGGCGTGCTTGGGGAGGCTCAACGGCTCACTCCGGCTGGTAGGGCGAGCGGACCTCCTCGGGCAGCTCGTACCACTGGAGGCGGTCACCGACCTGCGCGCGCAGCCGCCACTTCAGCGGCTTCGGGCCGGCGTCGATCGCCCCCTGTATTTCGGCCACTCGCGAGCGCACGAGCTCGCGGTCGACGTCGAGCTCGTCCAGCGTGTGCAGCAGCCTGGGGATGTTGAGCTGGACCGTGCGGCACAAACCCCAGTCCTCGCAAGCGAGGCGCGCCACGTAGCGCGCGTCGATGGCGTCATCCCCCTCGCCGATCGGGTGATCCAGCACGAGCGCAATCACGTCGATAAGGTCCTTGCGGTTGATCTCGTAGATCTGCAGCTTGCTGAGCAGCAGGTCGGCTGGGCTGGCGCACGGTCCGTCCCCATCCAGGCGGCCGCGCAGGTCGATGACGTGGGACATCTTGAACACGTCGATGAAGATGTCGACCTGGCGACCATGGCCGGAGTCGTAGAAATACAGCCGCGTGTCGCCGTTCATCAGATTGAAGCGCTCGTTGGCCTCATAGCCGAGCGACGGGAAAAGCGAGAGGACCAACTTGCGGTCCTTTTTCGAGATGGCGTAGTCGAGGTCGCCGTACTTGCGCTTGAGCGGCGGCCTGGCGGCGCTCGGGGAGTGCAGGTTGATGCCGGCGCCGCCCAGCAGCTAGAC
>VBIA01000213.1 GCA_005879985.1 Chloroflexota bacterium
CGGGCGGCTCGGGCGCGCCGCACACGAGTCAGGGGAGCTCAGCTCACGCGATCTGTAACCGGGGAACCTACCTCCATATACCGGGAGACTTCCCCGAGTACGGACCGCCCCAAACGCTTTACGTTGGTACGACCCCCGACGGGCACGGCTCCGTCTTCCGTGTTGAGGCCCCGGCAGCGACACTGACATATTTCTACGCCGCCGGAGCGGGGCAGGTTAACTACGTCTTTGAACTGCGAACGATCGCCACTGATGGGGCGCACCTGCTTTGGCGGGAGCAGAGTGACTTCAATTGTCGCGGCACGATGACCGTGCAGACCGACCCGGCCGACGGCACCTACACGATTTACAGCGCGGAACCGGCTGACGCGGCCTATGCGTATCCAAGTCCCAGTCCCTGAAGCACCGTGGCGGAGAGGGAGAGATTCGAACTCTCGATGGGCCAGTGACCCATAACGGTTTTCGAGACCGCCGCCTTCAACCACTCGGCCACCTCTCCTGATCACCGCGAAATCGGAGGCGCCGCCGAGATTTCGCGGGGGCCCACCTCCTACGGGAGCCGCCATGGCGGTCCCGACCGGATTCGAACCGGCGTTCTCGGCCTTGACAGGGCCGCGTGTTTGGCCAGGCTACACCACGGGACCGACGGCGGCTAAGTCTACCAAGCGACTGCGCGCCGATCGGGAGGGGGCCCGGGTACCACTACCTATAATTCCCCTGTCTTGAGCGACGTTCAGCAAATGAGCGGCGGCACTTCCGACGAGCTCAGAAAACGATTCCAGATCCTCGAGCGCGTCGCCATCTTTTTCACCCTTCCCGACAACATCCTGCACGCCCTCGCGCGCCGGCTGGCCCCGGCGTCAGCCACCAGGGGCTCGGTCATCGTCCACCAGGGCGACCCGGGGGACACCATGTTCGTCGTCGAGTCGGGCCGCTGCGAGGTGTTCGTCGAGGAGTCGCCCGGACACACGATCACCATCGCCCTGCTGGGCCCTGATGACTTCTTCGGCGAGATGGCGCTCATCTCCGAGGAGATGCGCACCGCCAGCGTGCGGGCCCTCGAAGACTGCCGGCTGCTGACCCTCGACCGGCGAACGCTCTACGAGACACTGCCCGCCGATTCGGACGCGCTCATCGAGCTGACCAAGCTCGTCGAGCAGCGCAAGGACACGCTGCCCAACCTGATCGCGCGAGCCCGCATGGTGGCGCCGGAGCAGGCGGCCACGACGATCGCCGTCTACTCGCCCAAAGGTGGGTCGGGCCGCACGACGATCGCCGTCAACCTCGCGGCCGCGCTGGGCAAGCGCTACCCCGGCGAGGTGCTGCTGGTCGACCTCGCCCTCCCCTACAACCACGACGCGCTCATCTCTTACCTGACGCCGACTGGATGCCTCGCTGCCGCGGCGCAGGTTCCGCCCACCAACTTCGAGGAGGCGGTGCTGGGAGCGATCCTCCACCACCCCGGCGGCATGATGCTGCTGCCTGGCGTGCTTCGCGCCGAGCAGGCCGACCTTATCAATGTCGACCTGGTCAACCGGGCGATGGGCATCCTGGTGAACGCGTTCCGCTACATCGTCTTCGACCTCGGCGTCGCGTTCACGGACATCGTGATCACCGTCCTCGACCACTCACAGCGCGTGCTGGTGCTGGTCACGCCGGAGCTGTCGTCCCTCAAGGACGTCGGCGAGCTCCTGAACATCTTCACCAACGTGCTGAACATCGTTCCCGGGCGCGTGATCCTGGCCCTCAACAACAAGGTGCCCAAGTCGGTCGTGAGCAAGGAAGACGTGATCCGCACCTTGAAGCAGGAGCTGGCCGTGGACATCGAGTTCGACGGCACCAAGCCGGACGAGGCCGCGGTGAAGGGCGAGATCCTCGTCCTGACCGACCCCAAGAGCGCCATCAGCCGCGGCGTCGAAGAGCTGGCAGAGCAGATCGCCGGCGCGACGTCTGGCGAGGACAAGAAGGCCAAGAAGGGCTTCAAGATCGGGCGGGGTTAAGCCCGAACCGAAGTCCAGACCTCCGCCACAGCTCGCGCAACTGACGTTGCCTGGGCCCAACCCGCACGAGCCGACGAGGTACGAAACGCGGGGTCGAGGGACTGCATTCCCATCTCCTTTCGGGCTCGCGCGTCGGCTTTGACGACAATCGACCGAATGTCTTTGCCCAGCGATTCGATCTGACCTTCAGCGGTTCGGCTTCGTCGGAGCCCGACGCTCAGCGGCGTGAGAGCGACGATCGGATCGAACCCCTTGGCGAGGTCCGCGTTGGCAACAGACCTCATGCCGCCGTCGATAAAGCGCCGCCCGCCAATGGCGGCAGGTGGATAGACCAGCGGGACCGCGCAGCTGGCAGCCACGGCATCCACGAGGCCCACCCCACTGTCGCGCTTGAACACCACGAACTCGCCGCTCTCCGCGTCGATTGCGGTGATGCGGAGGTCTCTCTGGGGCCAGGTCTTCACGGGAAGCCGGCTGCTGATGACCCTTTTCCGCTCCGACTCGGGCATCGCGTGGCCACCTCGCCAACGGGAACTCGGAACTGCTTCGAGTAGAGCTCGTCGATCGGCACACCACTCAGGATCTGAGCGCCGACGATGGCCCCGGCGGAGGTCCCAATGACGGCGTCCGCCTTGCTGAGATCGACGCCGGCCGCATGCAGGCCCGCAAGCATGCCGATCTCCCAGGCAGCCCCGGTGATGCCGCCGCCGCCCAGGACCAGGGCCGCTCCGGCCATCTGGCCGCCATGTTAGTTCGACCAGTAGCCGCCGGCCGAATATGGCTGGTAAACTCCCAAACGTGATCGAACAAGCTGTCGTCTCACTAACCTCGGACGCCCAGGCTCGCCTCAAGGAGCTCCTCGAGAAGGAAGGCAACCCCCAGCTGGCCCTCCGCATCTTCGTCAGCGGCGGCGGCTGCTCGGGCATGCAGTACGGCATGGCCTTCGACGACAACCGGCGCGCCGAGGACCTCGTGATCGAGGCAGGCGGCGTCCACATCCTCGTGGACGACTTCAGCGCCCCGTACATCCAGGGCTCCGAGATCGACTACGTCGACAGCCTGATGGGGGCCGGGTTCACGGTGCACAACCCGAACGCGGTGCACTCGTGCTCGTGCGGGCACTCGTTCGATACCGGCGACGACGCAGGCGGCGCGCAGGCCTGCGGCTGCGGCCACTAGACGCCCTCACCCTACCCTCTCACTGAAGGGAGAGGGATAGCGTTGAACTCCCGGCGATTCCGCGAAGCGGTGCTTCTGACTCTGGGCATCATCACGCCCCTGGGCATACTGGCCGTCAACGTTTCGGCATTCGTCATGGCCAATCTGCCGGCCTTTCGCCTTGTCATCGCCGGCTGCGCGCTCGTCAGCGGCCTTGTCCTCAACGGCCTCACCGCATGGTGGGTGCTGCGCCTCGCCAGCCGCAATGCCCACCCGCTCTACCGCGAGTACCGCACGTGGGCGATCGGCGCCGCCGTGATCATCGTTACG
>VBIA01000121.1 GCA_005879985.1 Chloroflexota bacterium
CTTCCTGATCGTCGACGCGTGGAAGGAGCGGCGCTTCGAGCTGCCGATGGACTTCGCGGCGATTCTGGTGGCCGTCGCGCTGTTCAAGGTGCTGCCCCGCCGCCTGCCGAACCTGCGTTTGGTCCCAATCGGCGTCGCGATCGGCGCGGTGCTGCTCATGCAGGTGTGGTGGGTTCCGATCCAGTCCGCGTACGCGGCCACCGAGCCCACCTATCGCGACCACGTCGGGCTCGGCATCCTGATCGGCACCGTCTACAACCAGGCCGAGTACCGCGGCGGCGTGATCGCGGTCCCCGGCGACGAGCCGACGCTCGTGTACACGATGGTCCTCTACGGCGGCGTGCCCGGGGATCGGATCACGAGTGAGTTCTACGACCCGTTCTATTACCTGCCGGCCGGCTATCACTACGCCGACCACAAGGACACGGCCGGCCGGTTGCTTGAGTGCTGGCTTGCGAGCACCCACACGCGGTTGCTGCTCATCCCTCCGAGCAGCGACTTCAATCACTCGGTGCCCGACTACCTGGCGTTCATGGCGGACCATCCCGACTGGCTCACGGACACTCACGCCAGGCTGGGCCATGGCCTGCGGTTGATCGCCGTCCAGTTGCCCGCCGCCAGCGGGCAGTGCTCGAGCTAGGCGGCTGAGGCGGCCCAGCGCACGAGGTCGCGCAGTCCCTGGTCAAATCCGATCCGCGGCTCCCAGCCGAGCTGCTCGCGGAGCTTCGTGATGTCGCTGACGTAGTAGGCCTGGTCGCCCTCGCGCCAGTCCGCCAACGTGTACGCAGGTTTCTTTTCGGTGAGGCGGCCGATGTCCTCGATCACCTGGAGGAGGTTGCGCTGGTTCTCGGGACCGCCACCGGCGTTGTAGATCTCGCCACGCGCGTCGTCGATGCGTTCGATCAAGAGCTGGTACAGGCGCGACAGGTCGCGCGCATCGAGCAGGTCGCGGACCTGCGTCCCGTCGCCGTAGATGGTCAGCGGCCTGTCCTTGAGGATCGAGTGCACGAAATGCGCGACCCAGCCCTGGTCCTCCGTGCCGTACTGGTGCGCGCCGTAGATGCAGCTCTGCCGCAGCACGACAGTGTTCATGTGGAAGCATCGCGCATAGTCGCGCACGTACTGGTCGGCCGCGCCCTTGCTGCAGCCGTATGGACTGTGGAAGTCGATGGGCTGCGTTTCTTTACAGGCGACGTTGTTTTTCGGCAGCTGACCGTACACCTTGTTCGTCGATGCGAAGACGAATGCCGCGTTTGGGCTGTGAAGGCGCGTGGTCTCGAGGAGATTGAGCGTGCCGCGCGCGTTGATCTCGAAATCCGCGATCGGATCCACGAGCGATGTGGTCACGGCCACCTGGCCCGCAAGGTGCACGATCGCGTCCTGGCCCTTCACGTGAGCGTCGAGGCCTGCGTGGTGGCGGAGGTCGTGCTCCACGAACTCGACGTTGGCGCCCTGGCTCTCCTGCAGCCACGCGAGGTTGCGGTGCGTGCCGGCGCGGCTGAGGTTGTCGAGCACGGTGACGTGCCAGCCCTGGCCGGCCAGGTGCGCCGCGGCGTTCACCCCGAGGAAGCCGGCGCCTCCGGTGATGAGCACTCGACGCGCCATGAGGGGCCCTACGTTAGCCGGTCGCGATCCCTCTCAGGTACGCGATGGCGACAATCCAGGAAGCTCCGGCGAGGATCACGGCCTCGCGGCGCTTGGTGCCGTTCTGCGCGTAGAGGTACACCCCCGGCAGGAACAGGACCGCGAAGGCGCCGTACACGACGTGCAGCAGCTCGGGCGGGCGCTGGCCGGCTATGAAAACCCCAAGGCCGGCGAGGCCCTGCACCGCCGTGAGCCCGGCCATGATGAGAAAACTCGATCGAAACCCGCCGGTCAGGGCTTCGCGGCGGAAGTACAGGTACGCGCCCCACACACCGAGCACCACGGCGAACGCGACCAGGGCGCGCGCGCCGACCTGGTGCACGAATACCAGGGCATCGCTCATGCGGACGGCGCGGCGACGCGCTGACGGAAGTAATCGACGGTGGAGGAGAGGCCCTCCTCCAGTGACACGGCCGGCTGCCATCCCAGCTCGCGCTGGGCGCGCGTGTTGTCCAGGGCGATGCGGTACACGTCGCCCCTGCGACGCGGTCCGTGCGATGGCTGCTGCTTGTAGCCGGTGAGGATCGCGAGCTTGCGGAACAGCTCGTTGATGGTGACGTCGAATCCGCTGCTGACGTGGTAGGTGCCGTTCGATCCCCGGTCGAGCGCGGCGAGGTTCGCGGTGGCGACATCGCCGACGTAGAGCATGTCGCGCGACTGCTCGCCGTCGCCGTCGATGGTCACGGGCTTGCCTGCGATCATCCGGCTGGCGAAGATCGCGATCACGCGGCCCTCCTCGCTCTGGAAGTCCTGTCGCGGGCCGTAGATGTTCGCGTAGCGCAGCACCGTGAAATCGAGCCCGAAGGTGCGCTTGAAGGTGCCGAGATACTGCTCGAAGCAGAACTTGCTGGTGCCGTACGGCGACAGTGGGCGGACCGGATGGTCCTCGTCGCACGGCACGATGTCCGGCTCGCCGTAGAGCGCGCCGCCGGTGGAGATGAAGATGAGCTTGCGCACGCCGTTGTCGACCGAGGCTTTCAGCAGGTTTATTCCTCCGATGAGGTTCACCTGCGCGTCAAACGCCGGGTCAGCGACCGACTTCGGCACCTCGGCCTGGGCGGCGTGGTGGTTGACGACGTCGGGCTTGAACGACGAAACCACCGACGCGACCTCAGCCGGATCGCGCAGGTCGAGGCGGTGCATCTGCGCGTCACGATTGAGGTTGTGCTCATTCCCGGTGGCCAGGTTGTCGATGACGGCGACCTCGTGCCCGGCCGCGACATAGGCATCGACCACGTGCGACCCGATGAAACCTGCGCCGCCCGTGACGAGAATCTTCATCGGCCGTGACTCTAATCGAAGTCGATGTGGTGAAGGCCGTGGCCTCGACGGTGCGGCCGGCGTTCGTCCGCGGCGTCATCGGACGCGCGGCGGCTGTTCCGGAGGTCGCCGCGCGCATGCCCGCCGGCGAGGCCTCGGTCGCCGTTCGGATCATGGGCGACCCCGAGATCCGGCGGCTCAACCGGACGTTCGCGGGCGAGGATCACGCCACCGACGTCCTGTCATTCACGGGGTCGGGCGATCATGTCGGCGACCTCGCAATCTCGTGGCCGGCGGTGGTCCGCCAGGCGCGGCAGTACCGCCATCCGCAGAGGACAGAGCTCGCGCTGCTGTGCGTGCACGGACTGCTGCACCTGTTGGGCTGGGACCATGCGACCGCCGCCGAGGCTCGGGAGATGACGCGCCTGACTGTCGCGGCGCTGGCCCTGTCGGATGTGAAGCCGGCGGCGCGTAGACTCTGACCCGGCCGTGGCGCTCGCCACAGGCCTTTTTGCGTCTGCATGGAAAACAGCAACCAGCAACTGATCGTGGGGCTCGGCAACCCCGAGTCGGATTACGGCGACACGCGCCACAATCTCGGTTTCGCGTGCGCGCAGGAGCTGGCGCGCCGTCTCGGCGTCGACATCAACCGCAAGCGCTGGAAATCCCTGGTCGGGCGCTCGGAGGGGCGCGGCGTGTGGATCGTGCTGCCGCAGACCTACATGAACCTTTCCGGCGAGGCGGTGAAGGCGGCAATGCGGGACACCGGGGTCGCCGCCTCGCAAGTCTGGGTCGTGCATGACGAGCTGGACCTGCCGCTGTGCCGCCTGCGGATCCAGCGCGGTCGTTCGGGCGCAGGGCACAACGGCGTGCTCTCGATCATCAGCGCGCTCGGCACCAAGGATTTCGCGCGCTTCCGCGTGGGCATCGGTAGGCCCTCGCATCGGTCGTCGGACGTTGGTGTGCGTTACGTGCTGGGGCGATTCACGAAGGCGGAGTCGGAAAAGCTGGAGAAGGTCGTTTCAGGGGTGGTCGACGCGCTGGAGCTGGCGCTGGAGTCAGGGCTCGAGCGTGCGGCCGACAAGTACAACCGCGCCGGCGCATTGGGCTGCGAGGAACCGCGATGACCGCCCTGTGGCAGGCGGCGGTCGATGCCTCGCCGCCGCTGGCTCGCTGGCTCGAGCGTCCGAATGCGCGCGTGCGGGTCGGGCGCGTGCCACGCGCTGCGTGGCCGATCGTCGCGACGTCGATCGCTCGCGACCTGACCGCGCGAGGGCGCTCGCTTCTCGTGCTGGTTCCGGCACCCGAGCGGTTCGCGGGCGACCTGCGTCCGTGGCTCGCCGGCCGGCCGCCGGTTCACGTTTTCGCGGAGGTCGCGGTCTCGTTCCTCGACAGGCCGCCTGCCTTCGACGAGGCGGTGAGCCTGCGCCTCGAGGCGCTCGCGGCGCTGACCGGAGCCGGCCGCGAGCCAGCGGTCATCGTTTCCTCGCGGCGCGCCGCTCTGCGGGCGACCATCTCGCCGGCCGACCTCGCGGCTGGCACGGTCGAGCTCGAGCCTGGCGCGGGACCGGATCCAGTCACGGTGGCCGCGCGGCTGACCGAGCTGGGCTATTCGCGGGAGGCGCTGGTCGAGGAGCCGGGCCAGTTCTCGCTGCGCGGGGGCATCCTCGACGTGTTTCCCGCGGGAGCCGACTCGCCCGCCCGCGCCGAGTGGCTCGGCGACACCATCGACACGCTGCGCGTGTTCGACCCGACCAACCAGCGCTCCGTGATGGGCCTCGGCCGGGTCGTCATCCGCACCGGTCGAGAGCTGATGATCGGGCCAGAGCGGGGAGCCCTCGCCGCTCATCGGATCCGCACCGAGCTGGACATCCTTGCGCTTCGCGCCGACGTGCGCGCGGACTGGGACGACGACCTGTCGCGGCTGGACACGGGCGCGACATTCCCGGGCGTCGAGTTCTACGCCGCATATCTGGAAAGCGGCAGGCCGTCGCTCTTCGATCACCTGCCGGAGCAGGTCGTCGTGCTCGACTTCGAGCCGCGGCGGCAGCTGGCCGACGCGCGCTCGATCACCGAGGACACCACGATGCTGGCTGCAGCCGAGGCCGAGAACGGCGAGCTTCCGGCGGGCTTCGAGCTTCCGGCGGTCGAGCTCTCGCGCCTGGAGCTGGACTCGGTGCGTCCGGCCATCGAGATTTCGGCCGGCGAGATGGACGCGGACGCGCTGGACATCGGCTGGACTGACGCCGAGCCGCTGGTCGGCCGCAAGAAGGCGCTGGCCGCGGTCGCGCAACAGGCCGAGAGCTCGGCCGTGGTGGTGGCCACCGAGCAGACCGACCGCTTCCGCGAGCTTCTCGAGGCCGACGCCGTGCGCGCAACATTGAAGGAGGCCGACCTCGACGTCGACATCGAGCTGGACGCGGGCCTGCACCTGGCGGAGCAGGACCTGCCGGCCGGGTGCTCGCAGCCCGCCATCGGGTTCCACCTGCTCACCGACGCAGAGCTCTTCGGCCGGGTGCGCCGGCCGTCGCCGCGGAGGGGAACCTCGACCCGCGCGCGCGCCGAAGCCCTGACGCGGGAGTTCACGCTGGAGTTCGCCCCGGGCGAGCTGGTCGTTCACGTCGACCACGGCATCGCGCGCTTCGGCGGCATGCGGCTGATCGACACCGACGGCGCGCACCGCGAGTACCTCGAGCTCGAGTACGCCGAAGCGGACCGCCTGTTCGTGCCGGTCGAGAACCTGGACCGCATACAGAAGTACCTGGGCGGCGAACAGCAGCCCACGCTGCACCGCCTCGGCACCGGCGACTGGGCGCGGGCGCGCAGCCGCGCCAGGAAGGTCGTGCAGGACGTGGCCGAGGACCTGCTCAAGATCTACTCGCAGCGCGAGGCGCGACCGGGCATCGCGTTCGCTCTCGACACCGCCTGGCAGCAGGAGCTGGAGTCGTCCTTTCAATATGAGGAGACTCCGGACCAGCTGAACGCGCTGGCGGAGATCAAGGCGGACATGGAGTCCGACCGGCCGATGGACCGCCTGCTGTGCGGCGACGTCGGCTTCGGCAAGACCGAGCTCGCGCTGCGCGCCGCGTTCAAGGCGGCGATGAGCGGCAAGCAGGCCGCGCTGCTGGCGCCGACCACCGTGCTGGCGCAGCAGCACTTCCACGTTTTCCGCGAGCGCCTCGCCAACTTCCCCGTGACCGTGGAGATGCTGTCGCGGTTCGTCGACGACGAGACGCAGGCGCGGACGATCGAGGGCTTGAAAGCGGGGCAGGTCGACCTGGTCATCGGCACACACCGCCTCCTTCAGAAAGACGTGAGGTTCAAGCGCCTCGGCCTGCTCATCGTCGACGAGGAGCACCGCTTCGGCGTCATGCAGAAGGAGCGGCTGAAGAAGCTGCGGACGCAGCTGGACGTGCTGTCGCTGTCGGCCACGCCGATCCCGCGCACGCTGCATATGGCCATCGGCGGCATCCGCGACATGAGCGTCATCCAGACACCGCCCGAGGAGAGGCAGCCGATCAAGACGTTCGTCACCGCGGACGAGGACAACCTCGTGACCGAGGTGCTGTCGCGCGAGCTCGAGCGCGGAGGCCAGGTCTACTACGTGCACAATCGCGTGCGCACGATCCAGAAGGCCGCTGAGCGCGTGCGCAGGCTGGTGCCGAACGCGCGGGTTGCGGTCGGGCACGGGCAGATGGCCGAGGACGAGCTGGCGCAGGTAATGGTTGACTTCGAAGCCGGGAAGCACGACGTGCTTGTGTGCACGACGATCATCGAGTCGGGCCTCGACATCCCGAACGTCAACACGATCGTGGTCGAGCGAGCCGACCGGTTCGGGTTGGCGCAGCTGTATCAGCTGAGAGGCCGGGTCGGGCGCAGCGGCCGCCGCGCGTACGCGTACTTCCTCTACGACCCGCGCCGATCGCTTACCGAGGGAGCCGACAAACGCCTCGACGTCATCTCCGGCCTGCACGAGCTTGGCCAGGGGTTCAAGATCGCGCTCCGCGACCTCGAGATTCGCGGCGCCGGCAACCTGCTCGGAACCGAGCAGCACGGTGCGATCGCCGCTGTCGGATTCGAGATGTACCTGCAGATGCTGCAGAGCGCTGTCAACAAGCTGCGCACGGGCGCCGATGAGAGCGCGGTCACCGACGTGCTGTCGACCGCGGAGATGAACCTCGAGCTTCCGCTCGACCACTTCATCCCGCGCTCGTACATCCGCGACGAGAAGCTGCGGCTCGGCGCGTATCGCCAGCTCGCCGCCACCGAGGACGAGGCGGAGCTCGACGCCGTGCTGCGATCACTGATCGACCGCTACGGCCCCGGGCCGGACCAGCTGGACAACCTCGTTTACTCGCTGCGCGTGAAGCTGCGCGGGATGCGTATGGGCCTTCGCGGCGTGGTCGCCGAGGGTCACGACATCGTCATCCGCGTCGACCCGCAGCGCCTGCTCGATGTCGACGAGCTCAACCGGCGCATGGCGGGACGGCTGTCGATCGGCGTGAACCGGATCAAGATGCGGCGCCAGGGCGAGGGCTGGCAGAAGGACCTGCTCGACCTGCTGGAGGACATGGCCGACCTGTACAGGTTCGCCAACATGGCCGTGACAGAATCTCGACATGGCTGACGAAAAGCCTTACTCACCCGGAATTGCGTCGCTGTTCGAGGTCGTGGCGCGGCTACGCGCGCCGGGCGGGTGCCCGTGGGACCGCGAGCAGACGCACGAGTCGCTGCGTCCCTACCTGCTCGAGGAGACCTACGAGCTGCTCGAGGCGATCGACGCGGGCGACGACGCGAAGATGAAGGAAGAGCTGGGCGATCTGCTGCTGCAGGTGGCGATGCACGCGGAGATCGCGGCGCAGGAGGGACGCTTCGACGCCGCGCAGGTCTCCGAGTCTGCGGCGGCAAAGATGGTCGCGCGACATCCGCACGTGTTCGGCGACGTGTCGGTCGCGAACTCCGACGAGGTGCTGCGCAACTGGGAGCACAACAAGGAGCGCGAGGCGCGCAATGCCGGCCGGGAAGATGAATCAGTGGTCGATCGCGTGCCCGCGACGCTGCCCGCGCTCGCCTGGACACTCGGCCTGCAGAAGCGCGCGGCGCGGGTGGGTTTCGACTACGCGTCGATGGCCGACAGCGCAGAGGCTGTCGCCGAGGAGGCGCGCGAGCTTGCCGACGCGAAGGATCCGGACGCAGCGTTCGACGAGCTCGGCGACCTGCTGTTCGCGGTGGTGTCGCTGTCGCGCCGGCTGAAGGTCAACCCCGAGGACGCTCTGCGTGTCGCCGGCCAGCGCTTTAGAGAGCGGTTCGCGGCGATGGAGTCGCAGGTGGTCAGCGAAGGAAAGTCGTTCCGGGACCTTGACTCGGCAGAGCTGGCGAGACGGTGGGACGAGGCGCTGGGCCGACAAACGCGAAACCGTTTGCTATAGTCGGCTCCCGCTCGCACGCCGAACGTCACAGCTAACGATTCAGCATGAGACAGACCACCATCGCGCTCTCCCCGCCCGGCGTCCCACGTCCTCGCTTCGCAGCCGCGAGGCGCACCATCGTCCTAGGTGTCGTGCTGGCCACGGCCGCGTGGGCCGCGTTCGCGTACGCGCAGGAGGCGTACCTCGGGCACAGGCTGGGCCAGCAGGTGAACGACCTACGCCATCAGAACGATGTGGTGGCGGCGCAGAACCAGGGCTATCACCGCGACATCTCCGCCATCAACTCGGGAGCCGCCGACGAAGAGGAGGCGCGGCGCAACGGTTACTCCAAGCCGTACGAGCACGTCTACCTTGTGACGGGCACACCAACCCCCGCACCGCCGTCGCCCAAAGCGCAGCTCGTCGGGCTCATAACCCGAAGGTCCTTGGTTCGAATCCAAGCTCCGCAACCAGATCGCCCCCCAAGGGCGCCGCGCTTGCGGCGCCCTTTCTCATTCCTTGGGCGCTGCGGTGCATCGAACGATAGGCAGCCTGCTCAAAGAAATTCTGAGCCAGGTGTTCAGCAAGCTCGGCGCAGGCAACCGCGTCGAGGGGGTCACAAACGCACTCAGGGACGGACTGCTCCACCTCTGACCGTCTCGCGCCCTTGAACCGCTCGACTCCGCAAGCCGAGGTGGCGCCAGAGCTCGTTTCTGAGCACACCCGCCGCTTCCTGGCCGCCATTCAGGCGGCCGCTATACTCCGCGAGGGAACGAGTGAACAAGAGGAAGAAGGTAGCGCTGGCCAAGCGCAGGCTCAAGAAGAGGAAGCTGAAGGCGCGGGCCGGGGCGGCGCGCTAGGATTCCACGGCCCTGGTGCCGTAGCTCAGGTGGTAGAGCGCGCGACTCATAATCGCGTTGTCGCTGGTTCGAGTCCAGCCGGCACCACCATGCCCGACGCCGTCATCGGCGCGATCCGGACCACCGACCTGGTCGTCAGGGGCGAGCTGGTGCTGGTCGCTTTCTCGGGCGGGCACGACTCCACCGCGCTTCTTCTTGCCCTGCGCGAAGAGGGCTACGACATCGTGGCCGCGCACTACGACCACGCGCTGCAGGAGGGCTCGGCGCTCATGGCCGAGCACGTCCGCCGTCTGTGCGAAACGCTCGGCGTGCCGATGATCGTCGGGCGACGCAGCGCGCCACTGGCCAGGGGCTCGGTGCAGGCCGCGGCGCGCACGTTGCGGTATGAGTTTCTCGATGGCGCGGCGGCGGAGGCCGGCGCTACGGAGATCGCGCTGGCGCACACCGCCGACGACCTGGTCGAAGGAGCGGCCATGCACCTGCTGCGCGGGTGCGGCCTGGCCGGCCTGCGCGGGATGCCGGCTCGGCGCGGCCATTTCGTGCGGCCGCTGCTGAGCGTTTGGCGGAGCGACGTCATTGCCTACCTCGAAAGCAGGGGAGTGGTCGCCATCGAGGACCCCGCGAACTCCGACCTTTCCTATGCGCGGGTGCGGATGCGCAAGCGCCTCCTGCCTGCGCTGGAGCGCGACCGCCCAGGCATCGTGAGGCGCCTGCACGCAGCGGCGTTGAGTGCGGCGGCCATGCAGGAATCCATCAGCGCTCAGGCCGGCGGCACGCGCTCGCGCGACGCAATCGCGTCCATGACGCCGGCGGTCGCGGGCGAATGCATGCGGACGTTGTATGCGGAGGCCGGCGGGCGCCTCCCCTCGCTGAGCCGCCGCCAGCTCGAGGCCATGGTCCGGCTGGCTGCCGGCAAGCGGGGCGGAACCGGCATCGACCTGCCCGGCGCCCTCAGGTTCCGGGTGGTGGGATCGCGCGTCGAGGTCGTCCCGCGCGTTCCCCCCTTGGTGGAGGTTTTACTGGACGTCCGCTCGTGCACCGGCTGCAGCGAGACCGGCGCCGTTCACCTGAAGCCGGGATTGAAGGTGACCCTGGGACACCGGCGGCCGGGGCTGCGCATGCGACCCGCCGGCGGTTCGGGCACCCGCAAGCTGCAGGACATCCTGGTCGATGCCCGGGTGCCGCGCGAGGAGCGAGACGCCCTGCCGCTGGTCTTCGCCGGCGATCGGCTGGCGTGGGTGCCGGGCGTGGCGGTCGACCGGGATCTGCTGTCGGCCCCCGGCGAAACCTCACTGCACGTAACGGTCACCCGTATCCTGTCCGACAGGAACCCGCAAATGGCAGTGCTAAAATCGCCCGACAGCCCTCGAGGAGATCCGAGTTGAGCCGCTTCCCCCGCTCCAGCCTGTTCTATTTCGCACTGGTCGTCGTACTCGGCCTTGTGTTCTGGTTCACGTGGACGTCGATCCAGGGCAACCAGAACTCCAGCGAGTGGTCGTACTCGACCCTCATCACGAACATCAACGACGGTGGAGTCAAGACGGTCGAGGTGAAGGGCACCGACGCCGTCGCCACCGACAACGGCGTCACCAAGCACAACGTGACCGTGCCGGACTGCTCGAGCAGCGGCAACGACTGGTGCACCCAGTACTCGACCAAGACCAACATCAAGCTCGACAGCAACAGCAGCGGCACGTACCTGCTGAGCGTCCTGCTGCCGAACATCATCCTGGTCGTCCTGATCGCCGCCTTCATGTGGTGGGTGCTCAGGCAGACCCAGAGCGGCAACAACCAGGCGATCTCCTTCGGGCGGTCGCGCGCGCGCATGATCGCCGGCGACAAGCCGGCCATCACGTTCGCTGACGTCGCGGGTGTCGACGAGGCCAAACAGGAGCTCACCGAGATCGTCGAGTTCCTGAAATATCCGGAGAAGTTCGTCGCCCTCGGGGCGCGCATCCCGAAGGGCGTGCTGCTCGTCGGGCCTCCCGGCACGGGCAAGACGCTGCTCAGCAAGGCCGTCGCCGGTGAGGCGGGCGTGCCGTTCTTCTCGATCTCCGGCTCCGAGTTCGTCGAGATGTTCGTCGGTGTCGGTGCCAGCCGCGTCCGCGACCTCTTCGACCAGGCCAAGAAGAACTCGCCATGCATCGTGTTCGTGGACGAGATCGACGCCGTCGGCCGCCAGCGTGGCGCCGGCCTCGGCGGTGGTCACGACGAGCGCGAGCAGACCCTCAACCAGCTGCTCGTCGAGATGGACGGCTTCGACACCAACACGCACGTCATCGTCATCGCGGCCACCAACAGGCCGGACGTGCTCGACCCGGCGCTGCTGAGGCCCGGACGTTTCGACCGCCACGTGACCCTGGACCGGCCGGACATCAAGGGCCGCCGCGCCATCCTCGACGTGCACGCGCGCAACAAGCCGCTCGACACGACGGTCGACCTCGACGTGCTCGCGCGCCAGACTCCAGGCTTCAGCGGCGCGGACCTCGCGAACCTGATCAATGAGGCTGCGATCCTTGCCGCGCGCGCCAACAAGAAGGTCATCGGCATGGACGAGCTCGAGGAGGCGATCGCTCGCGTCATCGCCGGTCCCGAGCGCAAGAGCCGCCGCATCTCCGACCACGAGAAGGAAGTGATCGCCTACCACGAGACCGGTCACGCGCTCGTGATGAAGGCGCTGCCGCACGCGGATCCGGTGCACAAGGTGTCGATCATCTCCCGCGGCATGGCGCTGGGCTGGACGCTCAGCCTTCCTGCAGAGGACAAGTACCTCATCTCCAAGGACGAGCTCATGGACCAGATCGCGGGCATCATGGGGGGCCGCGTCGCGGAGGAGATCGTGTTCGGCGACGTGACGTCAGGCGCCGAGAACGACATCCAGAAGGCGACGCAGATGGCGCGCCGCATGGTCACGCAGTGGGGCATGAGCGAGAAGCTCGGCACGGTCACGATGGGCCATAAAGAGGAGCTGGTATTCCTGGGCCGCGACCTCGGCGAGCAGCGCAACTACTCCGAAGAGGTGGCCGCGATCATCGACGAGGAGATCCGATCGATCATCAACCACGGCTACCAGACCGCCAAAGGAATCCTGGTCGCGCGCCGCGGCAAGATGGACGCGGTCGTCGAGCGGCTGAAGGTCGTCGAGACGCTCGACGGCAAAGAGCTGGACGAGATCCTGAACCAGGAGCCCGAGGCTCCGGCCGCCGCGAGCTCCTCAGCAAGCTAGAACGCCAGATCGTTTAGTCGTCGCGGGGCGGGGCAACCTCGGCCGCAGCCTTGCTCGCGCGCTTCACGCCAGGCTGGTGCCCGCGCGTGGCGCGCTCAAGCCGCCGCCGGACGGCATCGTTTTCCTGGCTGTGCCCGACGCGGTCATCGGCGAGGTCGCCGCACGCGTCGCGGCGAGCGATCCGGCGCCTGCGGTCAGCTTCGTCCACCTGAGCGGGGCGCTCGCGCTCGACGTCCTGGCTCCGCTGCGCGGCCATGCGGTCGGCTCGTTCCATCCGCTGCAGTCGTTCCCGTTCCCGCGCGAGCCCGATGCGTTTCGCGGCATCACGATCGCGGTCGATGCGTCGACGCCGGCGCTCTTGCGCAAGCTGCAGCGCCTCGCCCGCGGCCTGGGAGCCAGGCCACGAAAGGTTGCCGCGGACGAGAGGGTCCTCTATCACGCCGCTGCGGTCCACGCCTCGAACTTCGTGCTCGCCACCTTCGGCGAAGGGGTGCGCCAGCTCACGCGGATCGGCTGGTCGGAGCAGGACGCGACCAAAGCGCTCCTCCCGCTGCTCGACGGAGTGGTGGCGAACATCCGCCGCAAAGGCGTTTCCAAGGCGCTGACGGGGCCGATCCGAAGGGGCGACGCTGACACCGTCAGGCGGCACCTCGAAGCGCTCGACCGGCCCGATCTTTACCGTATCCTTGGCTCGATCGCGCTCGAGATCGCGCGCGAAGCGGGGCTCGATCCCGCCGCCGCGGAGCGGGTGCGTAGGGCGTTGACCCGAGATGTGGCAGCGACCCGAAGGAGGCGACGTCGATGACGACGGTGCTGGATGTTCAGCGGTTCAAGGACGAAGGCCGACGCTTCGCCATGCTCACGGCCTACGACTTTCTGAGCGCGCGGATCCTCGACGAGGCCGGCATCCCAATCCTGCTGGTCGGCGACAGCCTGGGCATGGTGATGCTGGGCTACCCGACGACTCTGCCGGTGACGCTCGACGAGATGATCCACCACGCCAAGGCGGTGGCCCGTGGGTCGCGGCAGGCCCTGCTGGTGGGAGACATGCCGTTCATGTCGTATCACGTGTCGGTCGAGCAGGCGATCGAGAGCGCGGGGCGTTTCGTGCAGGAAGGCGGGATGCACGCGGTGAAGCTGGAGGGCGGAGGCCGCGTTGTCGAGATCACGAGGCGGCTGACCGAGATGGGCATCCCGGTGATGGGGCACCTCGGACTGACACCGCAGTCCGTGCACCAGATGGGCGGCTTCAAGGTCCAGGGCAAGACCGAGGCCCAGGCCGAACGCATCCTGGCCGACGCGAAGGCGCTCGAGGAGGCCGGGGCCTTCAGCCTCGTGCTGGAAGGGGTGCCGTCGACCCTGGCCGGACGGGTCACGAGCTCCATTCGCATCCCGACCATCGGCATCGGCGCCGGGCCGCAGACCGACGGCCAGGTGCTCGTGTTCCACGACTTTCTCGGCCTCACCACCGGCAAGGCGCCGAAGTTCGTCAAGCGCTACGCGAACTTCGCGGACGACATCACCCGAGCCGCTCAGCAGTTCGCCGACGAGGTGCGGAAGGGCACGTTCCCCGACCCCGAGCACGAGTACTCAGCCAACGGGGTCAAGCCTTCGGCTCGTGAGGTCAAGTACGGAGCCGGCGCCTGAGCCGCTAATCGTCAAGACGCCGGAAGAGATGCGGGCCCTTGCCCGCGAATGGCACGTGGCCGGCGAGACGATCGGCCTGGTGCCGACGATGGGCGCGCTTCACGCCGGGCACATGAGCCTGGTGGCGGTCGCACGCGCGGAGACGTCGAGGGTCGTTGTCAGCATCTTCGTCAACCCGCTGCAGTTCGGCGCGGGCGAGGACTTCGAGCGCTACCCGAGGCCGGTCGAGTCGGACCTCGCGATGCTGCGTGAAGCCCGAGTCGACGCTGTGTACATGCCTGACCAGGCGACCCTGTATCCGCCGGACTTGAGCACTCGCGTCCAGGTCGGCGGCCCGACCGAGACGCTCGAGGGCGTGCAACGTCCAGGGCACTTCGAGGGCGTGGCCACCGTGGTCACCAAGCTGTTCTGGGCCACTCATGCCGATCGCGCCTACTTCGGCCAGAAGGACGCCCAGCAGGTGGCGGTCGTCAAGCGGCTGGCCGCCGACCTCGACTCGGGCGTCGAGGTCAGGGGCTGTCCCACGATCAGGGATGCGGACGGGCTGGCGGTGAGCTCGCGCAACGCGTACCTGAGCCCGGCCGAGCGGGCGGCCGCCCTGAGCCTCAGCGGATCACTGCGGACCGCAGCCAAGATGTACGCGGCAGGCGAGCGCGATGCTGGCCGCCTCCGCGCTCGGATTCAAGAGGTTTTGGCCGCCGAGCCGCTCGTCAGGATCGACTACGCGGACCTGGTCGACCCGTCGACATTCCGGCCTCCGGGCACGCTCGCGGTGCTCGCCGTGAGGATCGGAAAAACCCGCCTTATCGACAATCATGATGTCTCCAAACCTTTCCTGGCTGATCGGAATTCGTGAGTTACAATTAGTTTTCCGTTTTGGCGAAGGCCGTTTTGACGACCAACACCACACCAAAAATCTTTAGGGGGTTCGTACTTTGCCCAATGAATCCGGTGCCGTCCTGACACAGTCTGAGGAGGAGACAGAAGACCAGTCAGCTCCGATGACCATGGAGGACTACCTCCACTTCGAGGAGGAGGCCTTCAAGACCCCGAACCACGGGGACATCGTGGACGGAATCGTTGTCCGCGTCGACCCGGACGAAGTGCTGGTCGACATCGGCGCCAAGGCCGAAGGTGTGATCTCCAGCAAGGAGCTTGGCCTGCGCGGCGAAGCCGACGCGCTTGGGCTCGAGCCCGGCGACCAGATCAAGGTCTTCGTCCTTCAGCCGGAGAACGAGGAAGGAAACGTGGTCCTGAGCCTGCGGCGCGCTCGCGCCGAGACGACGTGGCTCGTGGCCGCGGAGAAGCAGACGGACGGCTCTGTCATCGAGGCTGACGTCCGCGAGCAGAACAAGGGCGGGCTCATCGTCAACGTGCTTGGCCTGCGCGGATTCCTGCCGTCGAGCCAGGTGGCGCGCGCTTACGCGGGCAGCCTGGAGTCGCTCGTCGGCCAGCGCATCGCGGTGAAGATCCTCGAGGTCAACCGCAAGCGGAACAGGCTGATCGTCAGCCAGAAGGCGGCCGAGGACGAGGATCGCGCACGCAAGCGCGAGGAGCTCTTCAGCCGGCTGCAGACGGGCAGCACTGTGAAGGGAACGGTCTCTGGGATCACGAGCTACGGCGCGTTCGTCGACATCGGCGGCGCGGACGGCCTCATCCACATCTCGGAGCTTTCGTGGGACCGCGTGTCCAAGGTCACCGACGTTCTCCAGCTCGGCGAGGAGGTGACCGTGAAGGTCATCAAGCTCGACCCCGAGCAGACGCGCATCTCGCTGTCGCTGCGCCAGCTGCAGCAGGACCCGTGGGAGAAGCTCGTGCAGTCGATGCCCATCGGCTCGATCGTCGAGGGCCAGGTCACAAAGACCAAGAAGTACGGCGCGTTCCTGCAGATCATGGCCGGCATCGAGGGCCTTCTCCACATCTCGGAGCTGTCGTGGGACCACGTGGAGAGGACCGAGGACGTGCTGAAGGTCGGCGAGACCCTGCAGGTGAAGGTCATCGGCATCGACACCGCGCGGCGCCGTATCTCGCTGAGCCTCAAGCAGCTGTCCGCGCCTCCCGCGAACCTGGCCCCAAGCCGGGCCGGCGGCAGGCAGGACGAGTACTTCGACAAGGACGAGGACGAGTAGCTAACACCCCCTCCTAACCTCCCCACACGGTGGGGAGGGAGAGGGCTAGCTAACACCCCCTCCTGGCCTCCCCACTAAGTGGGGAGGGGGAGGGAGCTTGCCAGTCGCTGCAGGGCGGGCTGCCAGAACGGGTCGATGGCCAGCGCCATCTCGTAGTCCGCTCGCGCGGCCGCGGCGTCGCCCTGCTCAAGCTCCTCGTCGCCCAGCTCGACGAACAGACCCGGGTCGGAGGTGCCGAGGCGACCGGCCAGGCGAAGCTCCTGCACGCCGCCAGTCTGGTCGCCCTGCGCGATCAGCGTCTCGCCGAGCGCCCGGTGGTACTGCGACTGGAACGGATCGACGCGCACGGCTAGGTCCGCGCGGCCATCCGCGTACCAGGCCTCGGCGAGGATGGGCATCGCCGCGAGAGCGGTTGCGACCACAGCCAGCCCCACCGCGCCCAGCGTGCGCCACGCGGGCACCGTGGTCGGTGCGGGCGGGTTGTCGGTTTCGGCGGCGCGCACCGCCGACCAGCACGTGCCGAGCAGCAGCCAGAACGCGCCGGTCGCCGGCGCCCAGTCGAAGTTGAAGAAGACCCACACGGTGTAGGCGATGCACGCCGCCGCTAGCGGACCGACAGAGTCGCTGTGGCGATGCCGCCATGCGCCGTGGGCGACGACGCCGATCACGACGCCGAGCGCGACCACGCCCAGGACGCCCTGCGTGACTGCGATGTCGAGCACACCGTTGTGGATGCGATCGAACGTCACGTAAGGCCCTGCCCACTGGCCGGTGAGAAATTTGCCGAGCGCGATCCCCGTCGAGTCTTCGCCCCAGCCGGTCAACGGCCGCGCGACGAGCATCCCGAGCGCGTCGCTCCAGAGATGGATTCGCGCCGGGCCGGGATCGCCGTTGAGCTCGCGGAGCGGCGAGAGCACGATCGCCAGCAGCGCCAGAGCCACCAGTCCCGCGGCACCGGCGGCGGCAAACATCGCGGTGCGTCCCTTCAGCCGCAGCACCACGAGCGCGAGGCAACCCGCCAGCACGCCGAGCCCGCCGGCGCGCGACGTTGACGCGTACAGGCCGGTCACCAGCGCGACCACGCCCAGCCACCACGCGACGGTGAAAAGCCCGCCTCGCAGCGCCCGTGAGATTGCGAGCGGCACGGCCATGGTGATCAGCGCCGCGAGAATCCCCGCGTTGCCGACGTTGCCGTCCGGCCGGAAGGGCGCGCTGGTGACCAGCTGCTGCAGCGCCTCCAGGCTGGCGATGGACGTGCCCAGTACGAAGGCGGCCACCACGCGGTCACGTGACCTGTCGTCGCGCATTAGCCACACCGGCACCGCGGCCAGCCCGAGGTACGCGAGCCTGATCGGAAGGGACTCGTACCGCAGGTAGGAGCCCGCGAAGCTCGTCGCCGGCGACACCGAGAAGGCGAACGCCAGCACGGCCGCAGCGACGGCGGCGACCAGTGGCCAGCGCAACCGGCCGAGGGACCGGCGGTCCGGCGACAGCAGCGCGAGGCCTGCACCAATGCACGCACCAGCGATGACCAGTGACGCCCTCGGCAGGATGAACTCGTCGATCAGGTTGGGCAGGAAAAAGGCCGGCAGACCGAAGGCGACAACCACGGGCAGCCAGCGGCCCAGACGATCGGAAAACGGCCTCTCGGCGGGCACCTTATCGGGAATCTGCAGGGTGAGGGGGACGGTATATTACTTGCACGCTGCCGAGGGCATGCGAGTTATTAGTACGAGGAGGTGCTTGCCCCACCGATTCTCCGGAGAACCTATAAGAGTCGAGGAAACGTCATGAGCACGATGTATCCGTTCGAGAGATTTACTGAGCGAGCCAAGAAAGTTCTGACGCTCGCACAGGAAGAAGCAGAACGATCCCACCACAGCTACATAGGGACCGAGCACCTACTTCTGGGTCTACTCCGTGAAGGCGAGGGCCTCGCCGCCAAGGTTCTGAACAACCTTGGCGTGGAGATCGGCAAGGTCCGCCAGACGATCGAGTCTGTCCTCGGTCGCAACGAGCGGATCATCATCCAGCAGATCATCCCGACGTCGCGCGTCAAGAAGGTGATCGAGATCTCCTTCGAAGAGGCGCGGCGCATGGGCCACAACTACGTCGGCACCGAGCACCTGCTGCTCGGCCTGCTCATCGAAGGCGAGGGCATCGCGGCTCACGTGCTGGAAGACCTGGGCGCGACGCTCGAGAAGGTTCGCTCGGAGATCGAGCGCCTGTTGCACGACTCGAGCGCCGAGACCGAGGCCGAGCCTGCGCCGAAGAAGCCTTCCAAGACGCCCTTGCTCGACCAGTTCGGCCGCGACCTCACCGAGCTCGCGCGCCGCAACCAGCTCGACCCGGTGATCGGTCGAGAGATGGAGATCGAGCGCGTCATCCAGATCCTGAGCCGCCGGACCAAGAACAACCCCGCGCTCATCGGCGAGCCCGGTGTCGGCAAGACGGCGATCGCCGAAGGTCTCGCGCAGCAGATCAACCTCGGCAACGTCCCTGAGTCGCTGCAGCACAAGCGCGTGCTGACGCTCGACATGGGCGCGCTGGTCGCGGGCACCAAGTACCGCGGTGAGTTCGAAGAGCGCCTGAAGAAGATCCTCGACGAGATCCGCTCGAGCCGCGAGGTCGTGCTGTTCATCGATGAGCTGCACACGCTCGTCGGAGCGGGTGCGGCCGAGGGCGCCATCGACGCGGCCAACATTCTCAAGCCCGCGCTCGCGCGCGGCGAGATCCAGTGCATCGGCGCGACGACCCTCAACGAGTACCGCAAGTACATCGAGAAGGACGCTGCGCTCGAGCGCCGCTTCCAGCCGGTGTTTGTCGACCAGCCGACGCTCGCCGAGACCATCGACATCCTCAACGGCGTCAAGTCGCTGTACGAGAAGCACCACCGCGTCGTCATCACCGACGCCGCGGTTCACTCAGCGGTGGTGCTGAGCGACCGCTACGTGAGCGACCGAGCGCTGCCCGACAAGGCGATCGACCTCATCGACGAGGCGTCGGCGCGCGTGCGCATGAAGCTGACCACGACTCCCGAAGATCTGAAGGAGCTGCAGAAGGAGATCAAGAAGTACCGGCTCGACCAGGACGAGTCGGTGAACAAGCAGGACTTCGAGGCTGCGGCCGCGGTGCGCGACCGCGTGAAGAAGCTGCAGGACAAGCTGGCGACCAAAGAGGCCGCGTGGCGCGACAAGCTGGGCGAGACCGTGCCCGATGTGGGCGAAGAGGACATCGCGCAGATCGTCGCCGCGTGGACCGGCGTCCCCGTGTCGCGACTCGTGGAGGAGGAGACGTCGCGTCTGCTGCGCATGGAGGAAGAGATCCACAAGCGCATGGTCGGCCAGGACGAGGCCATCGTCACCGTCTCGCAGGCGGTTCGGCGCGCGCGCGCCGGCCTGAAGAACCCGCGCCGGCCCATCGGCTCGTTCATCTTTCTGGGCCCGACGGGCATCGGCAAGACCGAGCTCGCCCGAGCGCTGGCCGAGTATCTCTTCGACTCCGAGGACGCGCTCATCAAGCTCGACATGTCGGAGTTCATGGAGCGGCACACGACCGCGAGGCTCGTGGGATCGCCTCCCGGCTACGTCGGCTACGACGAGGGTGGACAGCTCACCGAAGCGGTGCGCCGCCGGCCCTACTCGGTGATCCTCTTCGACGAGATCGAGAAGGCGCACCCCGAGGTCTTCAACATGCTGCTGCAGATCCTCGAGGACGGAAGGCTCAGCGACGCCAAGGGCAAGGTCGTCAACTTCGCCAACACCGTGATCATCATGACCTCGAACCTCGGCATCCGCGACGTCAACCAGGCCGCCACCGCCCTGGGCTTCCAGCCCGCCGTGGTGGACGAGGCGGAGGAGGTCGAGCGCCGCCACAAGAACACTAAAGAGAAGATCGACGAAGAGCTGAAGCGCATGTTCAGGCCAGAGTTCCTGAACCGCGTTGATGCGGTCGTCGTGTTCAAGAGCCTGACGACCGAGCAGATCCGCCAGATCGTCGACCTGCAGCTGGTGCGGCTGGGCAAGCACCTGGCCGAGCAGCAGATCACGATCGAGGTGACCGACGCGGCGAAGGACCTGCTCGCGAAGGAAGGCTACGACCGGATCTACGGCGCACGGCCGCTCCGGCGCGTGATCACCAGCCGGATCGAGGACCAGCTGTCCGAGCACCTGCTCCGCGGCAAGATCACTCGCGGTGACACCGTGCTGATAGAAGTGCAGGGCGAGAACGAGCTGAAGTTCACACCGACCAAACACAAGCAGAAGGAGCCCGCGGCCGCGGCCCCAGCCAAGCCCTAGGCGGTCCCTCCCCACCGTGTGGGGAGGCTAGGTGGGGGCGTCAGATGGCTCCAACAAATCACCAGAACGCTGTTCGTATCTCAAAAGGGACCCTGGATGCTCCAGCTCGAAGCCAATCGCGTCAACCGCCGCGTCCAGGCGCTCGTCGATTTCCTGAAGTACGAGGCGCATCACTCGCCAGCCGCGAGACTCGAGCCATCGGTCGCGGTGAATGTCATATGCCTTCTGGTGCGTTTCACCGTCGATCTCAACGACCGGCTTCGCTCGACAACATGCGAAGTCCACGATGTAAGGGCCGATAGGGTGCTGTCGCCTGAATTTGACACCGAGCCGGCGCGCGCGCAAACGCCACCACATGCGGGTTTCGACGCCTGTCATGTTCGCGCGCAGGTGCTGGGCGCGTTGGATCACGGGATTTTCCATGACCGATCAAGCTTCCGACCCAAAGCCGCCTATGAGTAGCCAGGGTGTTAAGGCGATTACAGCGCCCCCATCTAGCCTCCCCACAAGGTGGGGAGGGACCTGGGGCTGATGCCCCACCTAGCCTCCCCACACGGTGGGGAGGGACCTGGGGCTGATGCCCCACCTAGCCTCCCCACACGGTGGGGAGGGACCTGGACTGGGGACTACAACGCCCCCACCTAGCCTCCCCACAAGGTGGGGAGGGACCTGAGACTCAGGCCGCTGAAGCCGGCGCCTCATCCCGGAAAATGGGCAGCGTGAGCGCTCCAGTCCCCCTGCGGCTGCGTCCTCTCGAGATCGGAGACGTCCTTGACGAGACGTTCCGGATGTACCGGCGGCACTTCCTCCTGCTGGCCGGCATCTCGGTGATCTTCTCCATCCCGCTGGCGGCCCTCTCGGGATACGGGTACTTCGCGCTTTTCGACTATGCGGCGACGCAGGCGACGAGCAGCAACCCCGGCGACTTCAGCACCTTCGTGACGGCGATGGCCCCGCTCGCCGCCGGGGTGCTCGTCAACCTCGCCGTCCTCCCGCTCCTCTACGGAGGCGTCACCTACGCCGTGTGCCAGTCGGCGATGGGCAACCCGGTCACGCTGTGGGGCGCGCTGCGCGGCGCCTTCCGGCGCTACTTCCAGGTGCTCGCCTACTACCTGCTGTTCGTGCTGATGGCCGTGCTGTTCTGCCTCTTTCCGTTGTGGACCTGGATCTCGGTCAACTGGATCGCCGTGCTGCCGGCGATGTTCGTCGAGAACACCGGACTGTTCGCGGCAATGGGCCGGAGCTGGCGCCTGGTCGAAGGCAGGTGGTGGAGGACCTTCTTCATCATCCTGCTTGTCTTCGTTCTCAACTACGTCGTATCGCTGGCGCTTGGCGCGTTCCTTTACCTCGGCCAGGTTCTGCTGACGATCCTGTTGTCGCCGTATCTCGCGCTAGCGATCTATGAAGGCGCGGTCGTCCTCGTGAGCGCGCTCGTCAACCCGGTCCTTCTCATCGCGATCGTTCTCATCTACTTCGACCTCCGCGTTCGCAAGGAGGCGCTCGACCTGTTCCAGCTCGCCCACCAGGTCGCCGTCTTGCCGCCGGCGCCTGCGTGACCCGGCGCCTCTTCGGCTGCGTCCTCCTCGCCGCGGCACTGGCCATCGCGGTATCGCTTCCGCTCTCCGTCGCGGCCGACTCGACGGCGACGCCGTACAGGCAAGCCGTCGCCGACGCGCTCGCCATCGTCGAGAACGCCCAGCCCGGCGATGTCGCAGCCGCGCGCCATGCGGCCCAGGTGCTGACCGACGGCACCGGCAACACGCAGCCGGAAGTGCTGTCGGACCTGCGCGAGTCGCCGCCCGACTTCAAGGACGCGGCCTCCAGGCTACGGGCCGCGCTGGACGCGATCGACAACACGGCCGCAACTTCGGACCCCGCGCTCGCGCAGTCGCGCCTGCAGCAGGTGATGTCGATGCATCGGTACGACGACCTGCACAAGCAACCGTCGTTCCTCGAGCGGCTGAGCCAGTGGATCCAGGACCGCATCAACGAATTCCTGAAGGCGATGGCGAGCGGCATCGGCCCTGGAGGCGTGGTGCCTGCGTGGGTCGTCTACGCGATCGCTCTCGCGGTGATGTCGGTGGTCGCGATCGTCGTGTTCAGGTCCGCGCGCGGCCGCCTCGCCGGCGAGTTCGTGGCAGTCGGCGCCGGCCCGCAGGCGCCCGCCGACTACTTCGCCGAGGCTGACCGGCTGGCTGCCCGGGGCGACCGCGTCGGCGCGATCAGGGCCCTGTGCGCCGCGGTCGCCGCGACGCTGGCCGGCGAGCGGACATGGGAAGGCAGCCCGCTCACCGTGCGCGAGATCTTCCGGCGCGCGCCAGATCCGGCATCGTTGAATCCGCTGCTGCGTCCGTTTGAAGCGGCCGTCTACGGCGGTCGCGATGTCGACGAGAAGACCTACGAGCAGGGCGCCGCTGTGGCCGCGCGCTTCCGCATTCCGGTAGAGAAGGCCGCGTGAGAGGCAACATCCGCGGTTTGATCGCGGCAGGGGTGATCGGCCTCGCGATCCTCGCGGCCATCCTCGTCGGCCAGCAGAAGCCTGACTCGCCTGAGCACAGCACCAACAGCGACGCGGCCAACGGCGCCTCCGCCGTGATGCTTTACGCGTCGGCCATGGGCCACCCGACGCACCAGGTGACCGGCTCGTTCGACCTGCCCGACACGAACACGATGCTGTTCGTCTTCACGCCCACGAGCCCCTACACCTACGACGAGGCGAACGCCACGGCAGGCTGGGTGCACGACGGCGGAGTGCTCGTGTACGCCAGCGAGCAGAGAGACGAGGAGCTGGACACCGCGCTCAACGTCAACCGTTTCGCGCGCATCGTCTCGAGCGATAGCGCCGGGGTGACCGGCCCGTTCCTCGACGGCGTGAGGACCGTCGCCGGTGGCACCTACGCGCTGCCGTTTGGGCTGGGTGCACGCCAGGTGGCGCTCCTGCGCTCGGGGGGATTCCCCCTCGCTTATGAGGAGAGGTTCGGCCGCGGCGTCGTGATCGCGCTGGCCGACCCGCTCGAGCTCTGCAACGGGTACCTGGAGAAAGCTGACAACGGGCGTTTTCTCGCCGACCTGCTGGGCCTCGTGCCGGCCGGCGCGCCCGTGGCGTTCGACGAGTACCACCACGGGCTCACCGCCAGCGACATCACGCCGGCCGCGTGGATCCTGACGCCGTGGGGCGCCGCGCTCCTGTGGCTGATCGTGGCGATCTTCTTCGGACTCTTCCTGCGCGGTCGCCGATTCGGCCCGGTGGTGCCGAGGCCGGCGGAGGGATCGCGTCTCGACGCCGAGTGGGCGGTGGCGGTAGGCGAGCTTCTGCGCAGGGCGGGCGCTCGCGCGGTCACGCTCGGCGTGCTGGCCAGAGCCAGCGAACGCGCAGTGGCGATGCAGACCGGGCTGCCTGTCGAGCCGCGGGAGCGCTTCTGGCAGTCGCTGTGGCAGCGGGCGCCGGACATCGCAAGCGACCTCGACAGCGCGGAGCGAGCGCTTTACGGATCCGAGAAAAGCGAGAAAGAGCTGCTGGCGGCGGCGCAGCGCCTGCACGGCATCGCGTACCCCGTCACTGAAGAGAGGAGGCGGCGCCCGCGACAATGACGGGGATGAGCTCAGCACCTGCCGGCACAGCCACCGACTTCTATGCCCGATTCCGCGAGCAGCTCGCCAAAGCTGTGGTCGGCCAGGAGGACGCGATCCGGCTCTGCGCCGTGGCGCTCGTGGCGCAGGGCCACGTGCTCCTGGAGGGCGTGCCGGGCACCGGCAAGACGCTGCTCGCCAAGGCCATCGCGCGATCGCTTGCCCTCGACTACGGTCGCGTCCAGTTCACGCCGGACCTCATGCCCGCCGACATACTGGGCACGTCGGTCTACGACCTGACCACGCGCACGTTCGCGCTGCGGCAAGGGCCCATCTTCACGAACGTGCTGCTTGCGGACGAGATCAACCGCGCTCCCGCCAAGGTGCAGTCCGCGCTTCTCGAGGCGATGGAGGAGCGAGGCGTCACGCTCGAAGGCCAGCAGCTTCCACTCCCGGCGCCCTTCTTTGTGCTGGCGACGCAGAACCCGGTGGAGTACGAAGGCACGTACCCGCTGCCCGAGGCTCAGCAGGACCGCTTCCTGTTCAAGGTCCGACTCGACTACCCCAGTCCGAACGACGAGATGGAGGTGCTGCGGCGCTGGGAGTCGGGCATCGAGCTGAAGGACCCGGTCAAGGCCGGAGTCGAGCCGGTGCTTGGGGCAGCCGAGGTCGAGCGCTGCCGCGAGCACGTGGCGGGGGTCGTGCTCGACGAGAAGATCCGCAAGTACGTCGTCGACCTCGCGATCGCGACACGGAACGCGCCGGAGGTCGCGCTCGGCGCGAGCACGCGTGCTGAGGTTCTCCTGATGCTCGCCGCGCGCGTGCTGGCGGCCTTCGACGGCTCGGAGTTCGTGACGCCCGACCACGTGAAGGCCCTGCTCGCTCCGGCCTTCCGGCACAGGCTGCTGCTGCGGCCCGAGGCCGAAGTCGCGGGGCAGACGCCCGACAGCGTCCTGGAGTCAGTCGCGAGCCGCGTCGTCCCGCCTCGGTAAGGGGCGATGCGAGGATTCGCTCCGCAGCCGCGCCTGCTGTGGGCCGTCGGCATCGGCGCGGCGCTCATCGCGCTGGCGGTGGTCTCGCCGCTGCTCGTGTTCGTCGCGGTCATCTACCACATCGGCCTCGTGGCCCTGGTCGCCCGGGACCTCGCCCTGCTTCCGGGCGCTCGCGGCTTTGTCGTGCGTCGCGTGATGCCCGAGCCGTTCTCGCTCGGCGAGCACGAAGAGGTGCGCATCGTCGTCACGAATCGCGCGGCCGCGGGCCTGACGGCGCGCGTCGCCGACCACGCACCGGCGGGACTCTTGCCGCGGCCGCGCGAGGTCGAGGGCGCGTTCGACCGGAACGGCAGCCTCGCCCTCGCCTACAACACCTCGTCTCCGCGACGCGGCGCCTATCAATTCGGGCAGGTCGACCTGCAGGTCTTCAGGCGCGATGGCTGGTGGCGCAGGCAGCTGAGGCTGAACCTGCCGCACAACGTCGCCGTCTTTCCCAACGTCGTGGCGATCAAGCGCGTCCAGCTGTCGCTGCGGCGAGGGCTCCGGTCGCTCGTCGGCCAGCGGCGCGCGCGGCCACCGGGCGCGTCGACCTCATTTGCGGGATTGCGCGATTACGTGCGCGGGGATGACGTGCGCCGCATCAGCTGGACCGCCACCGCGCGCCGCGACCGGCCCGTGATGACCGAGGTGGAGGCCGAGCGCGGGCAGCAGGTGATGATCGCGATCGACTGCGGCCGTCTGATGACCGCGCCGGCGGGCGACCTCGAGAAGCTCGACCACGCGGTCAACGCGGCGCTGATGCTGGCGTGGGTCGCGCAGGCCTACGGCGATCGTGTGGGCCTGATGACTTTCGACGATCGGGTGACCAACTTCCTCAAGCCCGAGCGCGGGAGCGTGCAGCTGCACCTCATCACAGAAGCGCTTTACGCGCTACGTCCTTCTTATGTGGAGCCCGATTTCGGGCACGCGCTGACCCACCTGGCACTGCGCGTCGGCCGGCGCTCGATGGTCGTGATCCTCACCGACGTGCAGGATCCCAACCAGTCGCGCGAGCTGGTCGCGCACTGCCTGCGCCTTGCCGCTCGCCACCTCGTGCTGGTCGTCGCGATGAGCGACCCCGAGGTGATCCGCGCGCGCGACGCTCCCATCAGCACATCGTCACGTGCGTATCAGTGGGCCGCGGCCGAGGAGTTCGTCGCGAGCCGGCGGCAGAGCTTCGAGCTGCTGCGCCGCGGCGGCGTGCTGGGCCTGGACGTCGTCGCCGGGAACCTCAGCCCGGCGCTCGTCGAACGTTATCTGGAGCTGAAGGAGCGGGCGCTGCTGTAGTAGCAGCGGCGGCGTCCCGGCGCCGGGTGTTTGAGCGGCCCGTCAGCAGCAGGTACGCGTAGAGGGCGGAGCCTGTCGCCAGGCCGATGGCGAGCTTGGCCGTGAACGGGACGTCGGAAGGGGAGATGTTGCCCTCGATAGTGCCCGCGATCACCAGCAGCGGCGCGAGGCCGAGGAGCAGCACGAACGCGCGGCGCGTCGCGATCACGAGTGCGTCCGAGCGCTTGCGGTTGCCGGGCGAGATCAGAGCCCAGCCCATCATCAGCCCGCCCGCGCCCTGCGCGATCACGACCGACAGCTCGACCACGCCGTGCCCGATGACGAAGTCGAACAACCCTCCCGCCAGGCCGTAGGCCTGCGTCAGCCCGAACAGGCCGCCGAGGCTGATGCCGTTGCTGACCATCACCCAGATCACTGGCAGGCCGAAGAAAACGCCGAACCCGAACGCGAGCATCGAGACCCAGATGTTGTTGGTCATGATCAGCCCGGCCGTCTGCACGCGCTCGCCCGGCGGGATGTTGGTCCACAGCTGGTGGTGGTGCACGCGGTCGATGATGTCCGGTGGCGCGATCGCGTACGCGGCGTCCGGGTTGGCCAGCACCACGAAGAAGGCGATGATCGCCGGCACGAACAGAAGCGCCGCGGCGGCGACCAGGTAAGGCCACGACTGGCGGTAGGTGGTGGGCAGGGTCACGAGGTAGAAGTCCTTTATTCGGCGCCACACGTCACCGCCTCTGCGGTAGACGACTCCGTGGCCGCGCGCGACGAGCCCGTTGAGATAGCGGTGGACCGGCTCGCCCGGCCAGTCGCGCTGGGCTCGCGCCAGGTCGGCGGTGGCACGCCGGTACAGGGCGGCCAGCGCCAGCACCTCCTGCGGGCGAAGCGGGTTCAGGCGGCCGGCGCTTCCGCGGGCGATGAGGTTCTCGAGGTTGTTCCAGTCATCTCGGCGGCTCGCGACGAACTCATCTGCTCGCATCTACTTGCAAAATTAGCTCAATGGAGCAGCCGCTCCCCGATTCTGAGCTGATCGTCTCCACGCCGGAGCGGGTTTCCTTCGACTACCAGGTGGCGGGTCTGGGCACGAGGGCGATCGCGCAGGTGCTCGACCTGCTCATAGTCACCGCGCTCCTGGTCGCCCTGTTCTTCGGCGGCCTCGCGGTGGGCGTCTTCTTCAGCAATTCAGTGGTCTACAACCTGGTCGTGATCCTTGGCAGCTTCGTCATCGTCTTCGGCTACTTCTGGACGAGCGAAGCTTTGTGGTCGGGTCAGACGATCGGCAAGAAGGCGTTCCGGCTGCGGGCCGTCGGCGACCGTGGCGAACCCCTGACCTTCATGCAGGCGGGGATCCGCAACATCGTGCGGATCGTCGACTTCCTTCCGTATGGCTACGGCGTCGGCCTGGTGGTGATGTTCATCAACGGCAAGGGCAAGCGGCTGGGCGACCTCGCGGCCGGCACGCTCGTGGTCAAGGACTCCGACCACGTGTGGCTGTGGCAGCTGCCCGGGGCGCGTCCTTCGGACCTTCAGCCGAACATGCCGCCGCAGTCGCCTCCGGGATACCCGCCCTACCCGCCGCCCCCGCCACCGCTCGTCCCGCAGCCGCAGGCGCCGGCCGGCGCGGCGCCCGCGTACGCGCCGGCGTCCAACGCGGAGCACATCCTGCGCAGGATCGACCCCGACCTGCGCCGCTTCGTCAGCTCGTACGCGCGCCGTCGCCCGCAGCTGACGCTTGACGTACGCGTGCAGCTTGCGGCGAACATGCAGCAGAGCCTGCAGCGCGCGGTGCCCGACACGTTCGCGCAGTACGGACCGCTGGCGGTGCTCGACTACCTTGCGAACCTGGAGCTCAGCTGAGACCATTTCGTGGTAATAAGGTGAGTTGCTAGCCGACCAGTCGCTCGAACGCGTCGGGGGTGATGTTGCCGCCGGTGACTATCACCGCGACTCGCTTTCCGGACAGCTCACCGGCAAGCTTCTTGACCGCCGCGAGACCTGCGGCGCCCGCGGGCTCGACCACGAGGCCCGCATCGCTGTACAGCGCGCGCATACCCTCGATCATCTCGGCGTCGCTCGCGTGCATCACGTCATCAACGGCTCTGCGCACGTCTTCCACCGCGCTCGCCACCGGCACTCGCACCGCGATGCCGTCGGCGATGGTGGCGATGCTGTCGGTCGAGACAGGCTTCGCGGCGTGCCACGAGAGCTCCATCGCGGGGGCGCCCTCGGCGACCACGCCGATGATTCGCGTGCTCGGTGAGGCTCGGCGCATCCATACGCCGATGCCGGTCACCAGCGCGCCGTCGCCTAGCGGGACGAGGATCGCGTCGATGGGATCGTCCATCCTCGTCAGCTCGAGCGCGATTGTGCCTGCACCCTCCGCGATGGGGGCGAGGGCGCCGTCCTCGACGAACAGCGCGCCCGTCTTCTCCGCGTGAATACGTGCGGCCTCTTTGGCCGCATCGAAATCCTCGCCTTCGAGCACGACCTCCGCGCCGAGCGCGCGCATCCTTTCCACCTTGATCGGGCTGGCGTTGACGGCTGCGAAAACAGTGACGCGATGGCCTCGCTTTCGCGCCGCGTACGCCATGCCCTGGCCGAAGTTGCCGGCGCTGGCGCACACAAGGCCGTTGGACGGAACCTCGATCCGGAACATGAGGTAGTCGGTGCCGCGTCCTTTGAAGGATCGGATGGGGTTGAGGCATTCCACCTTGAGCACGGTGGCGACCCCGAGGTGAGCGCTGAGCGGCTCGCACTCGTACTGCGGCGAATGCAGGAAGACCGCATCGATGACCTCGGCGGCCTCCGCGATCCGCTCGATTGAGACCGGTTGTTCACCCACGGCGAGAACGTAGCCTTTTGGTCGCTCGCGCGTTTCTTCTAACGAGGGACACCGGAGTGTACCCGGGTCCTCCCAGGCTTACGGCGCCACCCTGACTACCCCCAGGGTGGCGCTTACGTTTACAGGCCTTGACTTGAAAAAAAGTCCCACGGCCACCAAGCTGGGATCATGCCGCGCTCCTCGGTGACCTTCGTCTGCGCCCAATGCGGCGGCGAGACCTTGCGCTGGGCGGGCCAGTGCCCGTACTGCCAGGCCTGGAACACGCTCCAGGAGTTCGAGGTCAAGAGGGAGCCCGGCCGCCGCAAGCCCGAGTCCCGCAGCAGCCGGGGC
Source organism: Chloroflexota bacterium (assembly GCA_005879985.1). GTDB lineage: Bacteria > Chloroflexota > Dormibacteria > Dormibacterales > Dormibacteraceae > CF-118. Next base: position 29,530 of record VBIA01000121.1, read on the forward strand.
GCCAACTCGGGCGGCTCATCCGCCCGACCCGTGCCGGTCACGCAGATCTCCGCGGATTCGGCGCCCCGCCTGCGCCTGGCCTGGGGCGAGCTGAACAGGGTGCTGGGCGGCGGCATCGTGCCCGGCAGCCTGGTGCTGGTCGGCGGTGAGCCGGGCGTCGGCAAGTCGACCCTGCTCATGCACGCCGCCCACCAGGTGGTGTCCGGGGGCGGAACGAAGGTCCTGTACGTGTCGGGCGAGGAGTCTAACCAGCAGGCGCAGATGCGGGCGGCGCGCCTCGGCGCCCTCGACGTGGGCATCCTGCTGATGGCTGAGAACGATCTGGACGCGATCTGCGACACGATCGCCTCAGAGTCGCCTCAGCTCGCGATCGTCGACTCCATCCAGACGGTGGCCGACGGGGCGGTCACCGGCAGCGCCGGAAGCGTCAGCCAGGTCAGGGAGTCGGCCGCCCGGCTGATGCGCCTCGCCAAGGAGACCGGAGTGCCCATCTTCCTCGTCGGCCACGTGACCAAGGAGGGAGCGATAGCCGGACCGAGGGTCCTGGAGCATATCGTTGACACGGTGCTGTACCTCGAAGGCGACCGCCGGCAGGAGCTGAGGCTCCTGCGGGCGATGAAGAACCGGTTCGGATCGGCCGAGGAGATCGGCGTCTTCGCCATGGGCGAGCGCGGATTGGAGGAGGTGCCCGACCCGTCGGCGGCGATGCTCAGCCAGGCCGGCACGGCCTCGGCAGGCACGGCCGTCGTCGTGGTGATGGAGGGCACGCGACCGCTTCTCATCGAGATCCAGAGCCTGGTCAACAAAGCCAACACCAACTACCCGCCGCGCCGGGTCGCGAACGGGTTCGACCTCAACCGGGTGCACATGCTCCTGGCGGTGCTCGACCGGCGGGGCAAGACGCCCCTCGGCCAGCACGACGTTTTCGTCAACGTGGCGGGCGGCATCCGGATCACGGAGCCCGCCGCCGATCTCGGTCTCGCCCTGTCGATCGCAGGCAACCAGAGGAGCCAGCCGTTGCCGGAAGGCCTGGTCGTCCTCGGTGAGCTTGGGTTGGCGGGTGAGGTGCGCCGCGTCGGCCAAACCGAGCGCCGCCTGCAGGAGGCGGCCCGGCACGGCTTCACGCGCGCTTTGATTCCGTCCGGTTCACGGACCGGGCGGCCGGCCGGCCTCGAGATCATCGAGGTCCGGACTCTGGCGGAGGCCATCTCCGCGCTCTTTCCTAATCACATCCATTCCGGCGCATTCATAGAGGAGGCCGGGGTCACGGTCTCCTGAGGAGGTTCCCTTGAAACGTTCCGATGCCCTCGCCCTGCGATTGGGGTTGGGGATCGGAGTCGTCGGCGGTTTCGTCCTGGGTTACATCCTGGTCCGCCTGGCGCCGATCACCCATCAGGGCTGGGTCCTGATCACGTTGACGACCCTCGAAGGTCTGATCTTCGCGTACCTCGGTACGCCTTACGTTCTCGGCGGATGGCGCGGATTCAACCGCCGCCTGCTCAACACGCCGCTGCCCGACCTGCTCAGCGGACTGCTGGGCATGGTGGTCGGACTCGTCATCGCCGTCCTCATCGGTTTCTTCGTCCGCGACGTGCCGCTCGGTTACTGGCTGTCGTCGATCCTCGCCTTGCTTCTCGCCGCGCTCGGCGCATCGGTCGGCGTCAGCCGGCGCGCGGAGCTCGCGGCGCTGTTCTTCGGCGGCCCGGCGCAGCAGCCGGCGCACCGCCTCCCCGCAGTGCTTCTGGATACCTCGGTCATCATCGACGGGCGCATCCTGGACATCGCCAAGACCGGCTTCGTCGACATGCCGCTCGTCGTGCTCAGCTCGGTGCTGCGCGAGTTGCAGCTCGTCGCCGACTCGGCCGACGCGATGCGACGCCGGCGCGGGCGGCGAGGTCTCGACGTGCTCACCGAGATGCAGAAGATCTCGACCCTCTCGCTCGAGGTCGTGGACGACGACGTGACGCCGAGCACCGAGATCGACTCGCACCTCGTGCGCACGGCCAAGCGGCGTGGATGGGGCATCATGACCAACGACTTCAACCTGAACCGCATCGCGCGCCTCGAAGGCGTGGCGGTGCTCAATCTGAACGAGCTCGCTCAGGCGATGCGCCCTGTGGCGATTCCGGGCGAGGAGATCATGGTCACCGTGGCGCGCGAGGGCAAGGAGCCCGGCCAGGGTGTGGGCAGCCTCGACGACGGCACCATGGTCGTCGTGCAGAACGGACGCCGGCTCATCAACCAGACCATCACCGCGGTCGTCACGTCGGTGATCCAGACCTCGGCCGGCCGCATGATCTTCGCCGAGCCGCTCGGCCAGGACGGGCGCCGCGGCTCGAGAAACCGCGGCCACGAGGAGGCGAGCAAGTGAAACCGTCGGTGGGCGTGATCGTCGCCGCCGCGGGATCGGGCTCGCGACTCGGCCGCGGCAGCAAGGCGCTCGTGCGCCTGCACGGCCGAACCACTCTGGCGCGCGTGGTGGAGATCTTCCTCGGCATGGACGAGATCGACCGGATCGTGGTCGTCGGGCCGCCGAGCCGCCTCGAGAACGCGGAACAAGAGGTGGCCTCGCTCCACCCGACCAAGCCGGTGACCGTGCGTCCCGGCGGTGAGAGCCGGCAGGCCTCGGTGCGCGCGGGCATCGCCGCGCTGGGAGAGTGCGACTACGTGCTGGTGCACGACGCCGCCCGGCCGCTCGCGTCCCCGTCGCTCGTGCGGCGCGTGCTTGCGGCGGCGATGGAATCGGACGCGGCGTTCCCCGCGATCGCGCCGCGCGACGCGGTCAAGCGGATCGAAGGCAACCTGCTGGTGGAGAGCCTCGATCGTTCGCGGTTCGTCCTGGCCCAGACTCCGCAGGGCTTCTCTTACAGCCTGCTGGCGCGCGCTCATCGCGAGGCGGCCGACGCGGGGCTGGTCGGCGACGACGACGCGCAGCTCGTGGCGGCGACCGGGCACGCGGTGACGGTGGTCGAGGGCGAGCCATCGAACGTGAAGCTCACGACGCCCGAGGACTTCGGCGTCGTCGAGGCGCTGATCAAAGAGCAGGAAACAGCGACTCCGTGAGGGTCGGCGTGGGCTATGACGTGCACCCGCTCCGTGAGGGCCGGGCGCTGATCATCGGTGGGGTGCGCATCGAGCACGCGACCGGGCTCGACGGCCACTCCGACGCCGACGTGCTAACTCATGCAGTCATCGATTCGGTGCTCGGGGCCGCCGGCCTGGGCGACATCGGCGCGCACTTTCCACCGGACGACGCGCGCTACCGCGGCGCCTCGAGCCTCACCCTGCTTGCGGAGGCGGCGCGTGTCGTGGCAACGGCCGGATACCGCGTCGTGAACGTCGACAGCACAGTCGTCGCGCAGGCGCCGAGGCTGGGTGCGCACCTGGGCGAGATGGGGCGCAACATCGCGCGCGGCCTCGGGCTCGACATCGGCGCGGTCAGCGTCAAGGCCACGTCGCCAGAAGGCATCGGCGCCCTCGGGGCGGGGGAAGGCATCGCTGCGCACGCGGTCGCGCTCATCGACGAAACGTGACGCTGCGCCTTCACAACACGCTCACCGGGACGAAAGACGTCTTCGAACCGCTCGACGATTCGCATGTACGTATGTACACGTGCGGCCCGACCGTGTGGAACTTCGCGCACATCGGCAACCTGCGTGCATTCCTTTTCTACGACCTGCTGCGCCGGCACCTGCAGGTCGCGGGCTTTCGCGTCACGCACGTCATGAACATCACCGACATCGACGACCGCATCCTCGACCAGGCCATGCACGCGGGCACCACGATCGCCGAGTACACGAAGCCGTACGCCGAGGCTTTCTTGGCGGACATGAAGACGCTGCGCGCGCAGCCGGCCGAGCAGTACCCGCGCGCGACCGAGCACATCGAAGAGATGATCCGGATGATCTCGACGCTCCTGGAGCGCGGGAACGCATACGTCGCGGACGGCGACGTCTACTTCCGCATCGCCAGCTTTCCGCGGTACGGGGAGCTGTCGCACCTCGATCGGGAAGGGCTGCGTGCCGGCGTGCGCGTGGCCAGGGGGGGGCGCGGGCAGAAGGGCTCCGCCCGGCCCGCGCACGGGGGGGAGGCCCCCCCGATCAGACAAGACAGGTATGACAAGGAGTCGGTGAGCGACTTCGCGCTGTGGAAGAAGTCGCAGCCTGTCGACGAAGAGATCGGGGCGGCGTGGGACGCGCCGTTCGGGAAGGGCCGGCCGGGCTGGCACATCGAGTGCTCGGCGATGAGCAAGCGCTACCTCGGCGACACACTCGACATCCACGCGGGCGGCGTCGACCTGATGTTTCCTCATCACGAGAACGAGATCGCCCAGTCGGAGGCCGCGAACCACCGCCAGTTCTCGCGGTTCTGGCTCCACTCCGAGCACCTGGCCGACGCGACGGGGGAGAAGATGTCGAAGAGCGCCGGCGGCTTCACGACCCTGCGCGACCTGCTCGCGGCGGGCCATGACCCGATCGCCATCCGGTTCTTCCTCATCGCCAACGCGCATTACCGATCGCGCGTGAGGCTCAGCGATGAAGCGCTGCACGCGGCCGGCGAGCAGGTCCGGCGGCTCCAGGACTTCGCTCGACGGCTGCAGCAGCCGGTGGCGCCGAAGGACGGCGGCCGGCTGGCCGAGCGTGTGGCCGAGGTGCGTCACGCGTATCGCGAAGCGCTCGACGACGACCTGAATCTGCCGCAGGGGATGGGCCACGTGTTCGATCTGCTCCGCGAGGCGAACGCGGCGCTGGACTCGGGCGGCGTCGGCGAGGCGGCCGCGCGCGAGCTCCTGCTGCTCATGGCCGACGTCGATGCCCACGTCGACGTTGTGACGGCCCGGGACATGGCGCTGGCGGGCGAGGTCGAGCAGCTCATCGCGCAGCGCGAAGCTGCACGCAAGGCCCGCGACTTCGCGACCGCGGACCGCATCCGCGACGAGCTGCGCGCTCGCGGCATCGCCCTCGAGGACTCGAAGGAGGGTGTCCGTTGGCGCCGCATCGCAAAGGTCTAGGCGCGCAGCCGGCCGTGATCCACGGCCGCAACGCGGTGCTGGAGGCGGCGCGGGCCGGGCGAGTTTTGAGGGTCATGCAGGCCACCGGCCTCGGACACGATCCACGGCTCGACGAGCTGGCGCGCATCGCGCCAGTCGAGCACGTGCCGCCTGATCGCCTGGACGCGATCGCTCCCGGCGTGCACCAGGGAGTGGCCGCCGAGCTGAAGCCGCGGCGTGAGTGGACCCTGAGGGACCTGCTCGCAACCGAGCCGAGCCTGCTCGTAGCGCTCGACTCGATCATGGACCCGCAGAATCTCGGCGCCATCATCCGGAGCGCCGAGGTCGCGGGCGCGGATGGCGCGATCATCCCCGAGCACCGCAGCGCGCCTCTTTCACCGGCGGCCGTCAAAGCCAGCTCCGGCGCGAGCGAGCTCATGCCGATCGCGCTGGTGTCGGGCATGCCCTCGGCCATCGCCGAGGTCAAGCGTTCGGGCATCTGGTGCGCGGCACTCGACGTGCGCGGCGACACCTGGCCGTGGGACTTCGACCTCACGCAGCGCGTCTGCGTCGTCGTGGGGGCCGAGGGCCAGGGGGTCCACCGGCTCGTGTTGGAGCGATGTGATGTGCGCCTGCGTCTTCCCGTCAAAGGACGAATCGGAAGCTTCAACGCATCGGCGGCAGCCGCGGCGCTGCTTTACGAGGTCACACGGCAGCGCTCCCTACACTGAGTCGGATGCCCAACGCCACCGTCGCGCTCGATCGAGCATCCGCCGACATATCGCTGTCGCGGGCCGCGCGCGAGGATCTCGAACGCGCCGCCAACGAAGCCGCACGCCGCGGCGCCGACGAGTCGAACCCCGACGACGTCCTGCGCGCGGTGCTGGCCAACCGTGGCTCGCTCGCGGTGAACACGCTGCGCAGCCTCGGCGCCGACCCCGCCGCGGTGGCGGCCGCCCTTCCGGCCGACGGCGTGGCGACGCCCCTTCCGCTCAGGCAGCTGCTCGTCAACGCGAACCGCGAGGCGCAGGTGCTCGGGCACTACTCGGTCGACTCGATCCACCTGCTGCTGGCGCTGCTGTACTCGGATTCGCCTGCGACGGCGGCGGCGCTACAGAAGGCGGGGCTCACGATGTACGACCTCCGCAGGCACCTGCAGGCGGGCGTGAGATCGGACGCGCTTGCGAGCGGCCCGAAGCCGGCCGGCGCTCGTCCACCCGACCGGGCGCTGCGCCGGCGCCCGCTGCCTCGACTGCGCGGCGTGCTGAGCGTCAGCCCCGTCTTCCTCGGGTTGCTCGCCGTGGTGGTGGTGATCGGCGCGCTGCTGTGGTTCGGATTCTTCCCGCAGGGCGTCGGCGTGCTGACGCTGGCATTCGTGGTAACCGGATGGATCGCGACCGTGTGCGTGCACGAGTTCTGCCACGCGATGGTCGCCTACATCGCCGGCGACCGCGCGGTCGCCAGCTCCGGCTACCTGACATTTGATCCGCTGCGCTACACGAACTTCCTCATGAGCATCGTTTTCCCTGCCGCGTTCCTGCTGATCGGGGGCATAGCGCTGCCTGGCGGAGCTGTTTACATTGATCGCGGCGCGCTGCGGAACAAGTGGTGGGATTCCTTTGTCTCGCTGGCTGGTCCCCTCGGGACGCTGCTGTGCGGCCTTCTGTTCGCTGCTGTGATCGTGGTGTCGTACCGGCTTGGATTGATACGCAGCGACAACATGGCGTTCTTCGAGGCGCTCGCGGTGCTCGGGTTCGTCGAGATGTATGCGTTCGTGCTGAACTTCGTGCCGGTTCCACCGCTGGACGGGTTCGGGATCATAAGGCCGTGGCTGCCGTACTCGATCCAGTCCGCCGCGGCGCAGCTCGGGACCTTCGCGCTGATCATCGTCTTCGCCGCCATCTGGTACGTGCCCGCGATCAACCTCTTCTTCGTCCACTCGGCCTCGACACTCGCGACGATGTTTGGCATCGACCCGTACCTCATCTACTTCGGCCAGCAGCACTTCCGACTGCAGTAGCCACTGATGGATCGCCTGATCGTCGACGGCTACAACGTCGTGCACGCGTGGCCAGAGCTCAAGGAGCTGATGGGCTTTTCGCTCGAGGCTGCGCGCGACCGGCTGATCGAGCGTCTCGCGACTTACGCGCAGGTGCGCGGCGATGACGTGACGGTGGTCTTCGACGCGCATCGCACTTCGGCCGCCAGCAACAGCCGGCAGGAGGTCGGCGGCGTGCACGTCGTGTTCACGCGCAAGGGTCACTCAGCCGACCACGCGATCGAGCGGCTGGCGTATTCACTTGCAGGCGACGGCAACCCGATCACCGTCGCCACCTCAGACCGTTTTCAGCGCGACATGGTGCGGGGCATGGGCGGCGCGGTCATCAGCGCGCTCGAGCTGGAGCGCCAGGTGATCGAAGCGGAGAAAGAGCTGGGACGGTCCGTCGACCGCTACGCGCGTTGATCCGCCGCACGCGCATCGTCTGCACCATCGGGCCGTCGAGCTCGTCGCCGGCCGTGCTGAGGAACCTCATCCAGTCGGGCATGGACGTGGCCCGCCTCAACTTCTCGCATGGCGACCACGACACGCACCGGCGCGCGGCGGCCGACGTGCGGGCCGCGGCGCAGGCGGTGGGCCGGCCGGTCGCGATCATCGGCGACCTGCAGGGCCCGAAGATCCGCACGGGCGCGCTCGACTCGTCATTCCTGCGATTGGTGAGGGGCCGCCAGGTCGTTCTCACGGCTTCGCACCGACAGGACCCAAACGAGATCGAGGTCAGCCACGGCGAGCTTATCGAGTCGCTGCGGAAGGGCGATCGCGTGCTGCTCGACGACGGCCGTATCGAGCTCACGGTCAGGTCCATCTCCGGCGGCCGCGCCGTGTGCTCCGTCGTGCGCGGCGGGCTGCTCGGCGAGCGCAAGGGCGTGTCGGTGCCGGGCCGCACCCCGCCGCTGCCGGCGCTGACAGACAAGGACATCGCCGACCTGAAGCTTGCGGTCGAGATCGGCGTCGACTACGTGGCGCTGTCGTTCGTCCGCCGGCCGGACGACGTGCTCATGTGCCAGCAGCATCTCGCCGGGTTCAACTGCACCGCGCCCGTCATCGCCAAGCTCGAGAAGGTCGAGGCAATCCGCGAGCTGAGCGACATCCTCGATGTCGCGGGCGCGGTCATGGTCGCGCGCGGCGACCTGGGGGTCGAGTTGCGCCTCGGCGAGCTGCCGGCCGTGCAGAAGGAGGTCATCGACCGCGCCAACCGGGCCGGCGTGCCGGTGATCACCGCCACCGAGATGCTCGAGTCGATGGTCACCTCCAACCGGCCCACGCGCGCCGAGGCCTCCGACGTCGCCAACGCGATCTGGGACGGAACCGATGCGGTGATGCTGTCGCAGGAGACGTCGGTCGGTGCCCATCCGGTCGAGGCGGTGCGCGCCATGGCCCGCATCTGCCTGTCGGCGCAGCGCCACGCGACCTTCCAGCGTCAGCGGCAGATCTGGCGCGAGCCCGGCCAGGTTGGCAGCGCGATCGCACACGCTGCCGCCGCCAGCGCCAATGAGCTGGGGGCCCGCGTCATCATCGCCTTCACCGAGTCGGGAACCACCGCCTTGCGGTGCAGCAAGGCCCGGCCGCACGTCCCGATCATCGCCGCCAGTCCTCACGAGGAGGTGCTGCGCCGGACGTCGCTCTACGCCGGGGTGGTGCCGCTGCTGGTGGCCCCGGGCCGGGACACTGACGAGATGTTCGCCAACGCCACCGAAGCGGCCGTTCGCGCCGGCTTCGTGCGGGAGGGCGACCGGGTCGTGATCGTGGCGGGAGTTCCCGTCGGCAAGCCCGGCCAGACGAACTTGCTGAAAGTAGAGACCGTCTAGGAGCGAAGCGCCTCTTTGGCGCCAAACGCTTGCATTCACGCCGGAGCAAAGGCCCGGTTGGCGCCAAACGGGTGGAATGGGGCGACATTGGCGCCGGTCCGTCTACAGTTTTCGAGTCTTGTCCCAGGCAGCCGCCACACAACCGCCCGGCCCATCGGCGACGGCGCCTGCCGGCGCCGGCGAGCGCTACGGGCCCAACACCGCCGAGGTGACCGCCTTCATCGAGTCGGTTGGCCGACTCTCGCCTTCGAAGTGGAAGAAGGTGATCGCGGCACGCGAGGCGGCGACCAGGGTGACCAGGGACGGCTCCGGCCAGCCGGCCGAAATCGTGCGCGCGCTGCTCGGCGGGGCTCCCAACGGCGCCGGCACGCTGCCCGAGCCGATGTCGAACGTCGCCACCGACATGGCCGCGATCCTGGCCAAACGTTCCGACGCGGAGGCTGTGGCCGCGTGGCAAGCCGCGTCTGCGCTGGTGCGCCGGCGCCAGCTGTCGGCGCTGACCTTCGCAGCGCATTACGCACCCTTTGCGTCCGTCATCCCGCCCGCGCAGGCCGTGGAACTGCCGCCCATCGTCGACCGCTTCGCCAACGCTCTGAAGTGGCTGAGCGCGCGGCAGTGGGAGTCGCTGGCGCGGCCGTGGTCGCTCGACCGCGACTCATCGGCATCCTTGCTGCAAGCCGCGCTGAAGAGCCGGGCGCGTGAGTCAGAGGAGGCGGTGGCGATCGCCGCGATCGCGGTCGCTCCCAGGCACGTCTCGGGCGACGCGGGATGGGCGGCGGTGAAGACGGCGGTGCACGGCGGCCGCGTGCTCAGCTCGATGGGCGAGCTGACGCCGGAGCAGCTGCAGGCCCTGTGGGCTCCGCTGGAGGAGGCGGTCGCGCTGCGCTCGCTGACCGACGCGCCGGTTTCCGACAAGCCTTCGCGGGCTCGGACGAAGAAATCACCGCGGCCCGCTGAAGAGATCAAGGTCGAGAAGAAGCGAATCGCCAGGCCGCGCGCCGCGGCGGCGTATGGGCCCAACAGCTCCGAGGTGGCCGCTTTCGTGAAAGCGATCCCCGAGCTCTCAGCGATTCAGTGGCTGCGCGTTCTCGACCGCAGGCAGCTGGTCGCCAGCGTGACGCGCGAGGGCGAGGACGAGTCGGCGGTGGTGGTGCGATCCATCCTGGCGGCTGTAAAGGCGTCGGCCGGGCTCGAGCTCGAGGCGCGGAACTCAGTGTTCTCGGCGGTGGAGCGCGCAGCGTTTGCCCTGGCCGCTCGCGCTCGCCTCAGCGACGACGAGTTCAAGCAGCACTATGGCTCGATGGCGGACGTAGTCCCGGCCCGCGAGGCCGACACCGCCTCATTCGCCTCGCGCCTCGCCGCACTGAACCCCGAGGAATGGATTCGGCTCGCGGGCGTCGGAGCGCCGGCGGACGTTGCCGCGGTGACGCCCCTGGTCAACGCGGCCGACGCGCTGGCCGCGCACCTCGACCCGCGCACAGACGCCGAGGTCGTGGTGGCGTGGCACGCTCTCACGGCGCTGGTCCGGCGTCACCGGCTTTCGGCCATCAAGTTCGCCGTGTCCTACGCCCCGTTTGCGTCGGCGGTGGTCGTGACCAAGGCCAGCTCGATCGCGCCCGTCGTGCAGCGGTACCTGACGGCGGTGGGAAGGCTGAGCGCGCACCAGTGCTCAGTCCTGGCCGAGCCGTGGCTGCTCGCGGACGACGTTTCGAACGCTCTCGCCCGTGCGACCGCGGGTGCCGCAACGCGCGCCGCCGAAGAAGCGGCCGCGCTGGTGGCGCTCGTCACGGTGCCGATGCGCGTCACCGGCGACGCAGGCTGGGCCGCGTGCAAGACCGCGACGTTCGGCGGTCGGGTCATCGCCGCGCGGTCGAATCTCAGCGACGAGGAGCTGCTCGCCCTGTGGAAGCCGCTCGAGCGAGCGATTCCACTCGCGTCGCTTGCTGCCTCGACCAAGTCGCGCTGACAACGCTGCTTAAATTGACCTGATGGCCAAGAAGAAAACGCAGCGCAAGGCCGCCCCTCGCGCAACAAGCCGCAGCAACTCACACGATCCGAAGTTCGCGCGTGTGCTTGGAGTCTTCGCCCACCCCGACGACCCGGAGTTCGGCGCCGGCGGGTCCATGGCGAAGCTGGCGAAGGACGGCGCCAATGTGACCTACGTGATCGTGACCGACGGATCGCAGGGCGGCGAGGACCCCAACCAGAGGGACTCGGAGCTGGTGTCGATTCGCAAGCGCGAGCAGCGAGCCGCGGCCAAGGTGCTGGGCATCAAGAAGGTCGAGTTCCTCGGCTACAAGGACGGCCACCTGGCGCCTGACCTGAAGCTGCGGCGCGACATCGTGCGCATGATCCGCAAGCACAAGCCGGAGCTCGTCATCACGCACATCCCTGGACGCGTGCTCGACGCGCCCATGGGCGGCTCGCATCCCGATCACATCGCGGTCGGCGAGGCGACGATGGCCGCGGTGTATCCGGACTCACGCAACCCGCGCGCGTTTCGCGGCCTGCTCAAAGAGGGCTACCAGCCGCACGTCGTCAATGAGGTGTGGATCCCTTACTGGACGCTCGGTGATTACTTCGTCGACATCAGCAAGACCCTCGAGCTGAAGCTCGCGGCGCTGAAGAAGCACAAGAGTCAGGTCGCGAAGCCGGGGCAGGAATGGGACGTCGACAAGTGGGTGCGCAAGCGCCACCGCGACATCGGCAAGAAGGGCGGGTATCAGTACGCCGAATCGTTCAAGCGGATAAAGGTCTAGACAGAACTCCAGCCCTCGCGTACGCGCGACCAGATCTCGTCCGCCCACGCTGCGTACTGGGCGTCGCCGGGATGCAGCTCGTCGGCCGCGATCCAGCCGGTTGAGCCCATCGCGCGCGTGCTGACCTCGGTGAGGTCGGCCCACGTGAAGCGTCGCGCTTCGGCTTCTTGCTGCGCGACCGCGTTGAACTTTTCGGTGACGCTGCGCAGTCGGGCCGGGTCACCGTAGTCGCGCGCCGCAGGGGCGACCGACCAGTTCGGTATGGAGATGGCGGCGACGCGACCCGCGGGCAGCTGCGTCGCGGCGATCGCGTCGTAGATCTCGACCAGCGACTCGCGGTACTGCTGCGCGCTGCGGCCCTGGACCAGGTCGTTGACACCGATGAGCACGCTGACCAGGTCGGGCTTCAGGTCGGTTATGTAGCCGAGCTCCTTCGCGAGCAGGTCGATGGTGGTGAACCCGTTCACCGCGGGATTGACGACCTCGACCTCGCGCCGGCTCGCCTCCTGCAGGCTCGCCGCCAGCAGCGACGGAAAGTTGCGCGACTCGTGCGACGCGCCGGTGCCGATGGTGTACGAGTCGCCGAGCGCGAGGTAGACGATGTGATTGCGGTCGGTCACCGGTCGATGTCGGCGAGCGCGCTCCAGACGTCGATCTTCGTGCGCACGCGGCGGATCACCTCGTCGGTGAACTCCGTCGTCGACGCGTGTCCACCTAGGTCCGCGGTACGCACGCCGTCGGACACCGCCTCGAGCGCCGACTCGTAGATTGCGCGCGACGCCACATGAGCCGCGTCACCCTGCATGTACCCGAGAAGCGATGCCACCGCGAGGATCATCGCCATCGGGTTGGCCACGTTCTTGCCCTCGAGCGCGGGCGCCGTGCCATGCGGCGCCTCGGTCATCGCAACCGCCACCGCGCCGTCGTCCTTGAACGCGAGCAGTGTCGACTCGGCGCCGGCGATGGTGCCGAACATCTGCATGACGAGGTCGGAGAGCGTGTCGCCGTCACGGTTGAGGGCGGGAATGACCAGGGCCTCGCCACTGGTGGTCAGCAGCATCGCGTAGGTGGCGTCGATGAGCTGCGGCTCGTAGCTCACGTCGGCATGGCGCTTGGCCGCGGCGTCGAGCTCCTCCTTGAACATGCCCTCGTAGACGGGGCTGACGGTGAACTTCGGACCGCCGAACACCTTGGCCCCGAAGCGACGCGCATGCGTGAACGCGTACTCGGCCACGATGCGGCATGTTCGGCGGCTGATCTTCTCCGTGCGAAACGCCCACTCGTCCAGGTCGTGACCCTCGCGCCACTCCTTCGCTCCGTACGCGTCGTCGACCGCCATGCGGATCACCGAGATCGGCGCATGCACGCCGGCCAGCGGGCGGATGCCCGGGATGCGGCGGCCGGTGCGCACGATGACGCGGCCGTCGATCTGCTTGCGGAGGATGGCGTTCGGGCTGCCGACGTCGCCGGTACCCTCGGGCGTGATCGTGGCGGCCTTGATGCCGAAGCCACATTCGCGTAGGGCGGCTGACGCCTCGTGCACCACCTCGTTGCGCGTCTCGCGGCGGTGGGCGAGGGAGAGATCGAAATCGCGCTGGATCACCTGGAAGCCGATCACGTCGCGCTCGAGCAGGCGGCGGGCTTCGAGGAGCAGCTCCTCGCCGGTCTGATCCCCATGCAGCACGACCACGGTCGGCGCGGCCATCGCTCGAATCATATGGCCCGCTCAGAGGCGGGCCGGTTCAGCGAGGCGGCTAGGGCTTGACGCAGCCTCCGGCTAACGCAGGTTCGCGGGGAACCACACACCGTTCTGGTCCGCGACCGGAGTCCCGCCGAGGTTCACACCGTCGTAGTTCTGGCTGCTGCCACCAATCGGAATTCCGTGTCCCGCCGACGGGACGATCCAGACCTCGTTGGCGTAGTAGTTCTGGGCCTGATAAGAGACGGAGATGATAGGGGCGCCGACGGCGTCGATGCCCATCACCGCTGACTGCGAGTTCTTGCGCGAGAACCATGTCGCGAGGGCACCAGTGTTGAGGTCGACGCGGATGATCTCGTTGGAGGCACCGGCCGGCACTGCGGAGGTCACGGTGCCAAATGCCCCGGTCGACGAGGCCGCCTGCCAGAAACCGACCGATGTGATCTGTCGCGGAGCGCCGGTGTACGGCACCAGCCACAGCCCGGCCTTGCCCGGCTGCATCGCGTAGACGCCGGCGGCCTGGACGCCGACTATGGTCCAAGCCTGGCCGGAGCCGGTCTGGCTCAGCGTGCCCGAGGCCACGTCCTGGACGTAGATCGAGCTGGCCGAGAGGAACACGTACTTGGAGCCGTCGGGCGAGACCTGGTTGAGTCCGACCGGCACCCACTTCCGATAGGGGGCGTCGTAGCTCAGGCCGGTCGGCTGTCCGTATCCAGGCCCTCCCTGACCAGGCTGTTGTGTCGGCAGCGGCGATGGCTCTCCGGGCGCAGGCGAAGGCAGGCTCACCGCGCTCGCCGGGTCGGCGATGAACGAGCCGCCCGGGAAGACGATGAAGCCTCCGCTTCCGGGCGGGCCGGCGAAGACGGGCAGGCGGCAGTTCAGCGTTCGCGCCGGGGTGATGACGCCGTTGGAGCCGGTCGCGCCTGGGTAGAAGGGCGGATAGGCCGCGGTCGCCGGGCCGGTGTCAGGGGTGGTCGCCGACGGCAGCGGGCTGGGTGAGGACACCGGCGTGGGGCTGGGGCTCGGGGAAGGGCTGGAGGACGCGCTCTGCGTGGCCAGCGGAGAAGGCGATGCGACGGCCAGCGGCCGGTAGCACTTGCTGGAGATGCTCTTGAGGCCGAAGACGTTCGCGGGCCCGCATCCGAGAGGTGTGGCCGCGATCAGGATGACGCCGATGAGGATCGCGGTCACGGCGGTAACCAGCACCGCCGCGATGATCTGTCTCGAGCGCGCCGTCCTCAGCCAGTCCATCGGTCGTCTCCCACCACCAGTGAATCGCTCAATGTGCCCAGATCGTTACGGAAAGCGCTGGCAAGGTTATGGCACCACGCCAAACTGAGCAAGCAGGGCGCGGTTGGCGGGGTCGAATCGGTCGAGCTCGAAGGCGTGGCGGGCAGCGTCCTCGGCCTCCGCGGTGAGGCCGAGGTTGATGTCGGCCAGCGCGAGATTGCGGTAGACGCCGGGGTTGAAGGTGCCCAGCCGCGCCGCCTCGGCATATGCCTCCCTCGCCAGGGCCCAGTCCTGCCGCTCGAACGCGAGGTTTCCGACCTCGGTCGCGTAAACGCTCTCCTGCGGTGCGAGGAGGCGTGCCTCCTGAGCCGGTGCCAGGGCGAGGTCGCTGTGGCCCGAGTAGTCGTCGATGACAGCCGCCAGCACGCGCTGGTCGGCGGCGTAGGGAAGGGCGGCGCCGGCGACTCCGACGCCGACGGCGGCCACGGCGCCGATCGCGGACGCGCCCAGGACGAGTCTGCCCCTCGGTAGGTTGGCCCGCGCGCCCTCCCGGGTCGCTCCCATCAGCACCACGGACGCGGCCGTGAACGCCCAGAAAGGAAAGGCGGCGGCAAGCATGGTGAAGTTCACCTGGACGACCAGCTGATAGGCGACCCAGCCGCCGAGCATCGCGTAGGAGGCCGGGCCGCGCGGCCCGCGCCAGAAGGCGAGGACGAACGCTGCGATGAGCCACAGGTAGGCGCCCAGCCCCACGAGTCCCTGCGTCGCCGCGACCTGGAGGATCTCGGCGTGGGCCTTGTCCCACGGCTGGTGGAGGTCCACCGACTCGAAGCGTCCGAAGACCAGGCCGAAGTTGTCAGGGCCGTAGCCGAGCAGGGGACGCGACGCGATCAGCTGCAGCGTGTCGCGCCAGACCGCGGGCCGGTCGCCGAGCGCGAGCAGGTCTGTCCGCTGCAGGGGCACGCCTTGCGCCTGCACGGCGGCGGAGGCGGCGGCTGCGCCGAGCACCGCGATCGCCGCGAGCGCCCCGACCGCGATGAACCGCGCCCGCCGGCTCGGCTGGACGGCGACGAGGACGATCGCCAGGCCGGCGGCGCCCGCCACCCAGGCGCTGCGGCTGAAGGTCAGAACCAGGGCGACGCCGATCAGCGCGCCCGCGTTCAGGGCCAGCAGCCGCCCCGCCCGCGACCTGCCTGCGAAGAGCTCCCAACACGCCAGCGGTAGCAGCATCGCAAGCAGCGCGCCAAGGGCGTTCTTCTGGCCCATCGTGCCGAAGGCCGGCGTCAGCTCGCCAAGCCGCAGAGAGTCGGTGATGGACTGCAGGATCGCGATCGCCGAGACCGCGTAGCCGCCCGCGAGCAGCGTCCGCACCATGCCTCGGGCGTCCGAAGGCGTCGCGAGCGTCTGGACCGCAAGCCAGAAGAGCGCCGCGTAGCTGCCGAGCGTCAGGAGGCCGTCGTACCGCGAGTACGTGCCGAAGATGGCGACGTTCGGGTTGTAGGCGAAGACGGTCGACAGCGCGGCCGACAGGACGAACGCGAGCAGCGGCAGGTCGAGCGCCGTGCGGCGAACGACCACCGACCGGGTGATGGCGAGCCGGGCGAGCCAGAGCACCACCAGGCCTGCGATCAGGACCCGGGCGACCAGGAGCTTGGGGAGGGCGTAGCGGTCGAAGGTGTCCCACGAGAAGGCGAGCGGCAGCAGGAACACGCCACCGCGCAGGTACCATCGTTCGAGGCGGGCGAGTGGCCAGGGCTCCGCCGCGCGGTCGGACGCGGCGCGCGCGGGCGTCAGTTCGGCGGGGGGCGGGGCCAGGGAGGTCGCGGAAACGGGCCTATTCTGAGGGTGGGTCAGATCCTCTGCTACTATTGACAGCGCCTAGGAAACCTAGGCTTTTTTCTTTTCCCCACCAAAGAGTCAAGCATGGAAGAAGTCATCACCCTGGCCTGTGGCGTCTGCAAGCGGCGCAACTACACCACGCTCAAGAATAAGAAGAACGATCCTGACCGGATCGAGCTCAGCAAGTACTGCAGGTGGTGCCACAAGCACACCCCGCACAAGGAGACCAAGTAGTGGCCGTAACAGCCAAGAATCGCGCGGGTGGAGGAGGCGACTCCGCCACCTCGGGCACGGGCTCCGGCCGATTCCTTCGCGAAGTCCTCGACGAGTTGCGCAAGGTCGTGTGGCCGACGTGGGGTGAGTTGTACCGCTACACGCTCGTCGTGATCGTCACCGTCGCCATCCTCGGCGTGTTCAGGCGCAGTGGTACGTCGTCCATGCGTACTCCGGCCACGAGGAGAAGGTCAAGAAGAACCTCGAGAAGAGGATCGAGTCCATGGACATGCAGGACAAGATCCTGCAGGTGCTCGTACCGATGGAAGACGAGATCGAGATCAAGGACGGCAAGCGCCGTCACGTGCAGAAGCGAATCTTCCCCGGCTACATCCTCGTGCGCATGGTGATGTCCAACGAGTCGTGGTTCGTCGTTCGCAACACGCCGGGCGTCACGAGCTTCGTGGGTTCCGCGAACAGCCCGGTGCCTCTGCAGGAGAAAGAGGTCCGCGCCATCCAGAAGCAAATGAAGCAGGAGGCGCCGAAGATCCGCGTCGAGTTCCAGGTCGGCGAGTCCGTGCGCGTGGTCGACGGACCGTTCACCGACTTCCACGGCAAGGTCGACGAGATCAACCCGGAGAAGGGCAAGCTGAAGGTGCTGGTCAACATGTTCGGCCGAGAGACGCCGGTGGAGCTAGACCTTCTGCAGGTCGAAAAGGTTCACTAGAAATGATTGGAACCCAAGGTGGAGCGGAAGGCCGGATTCATTCCGGCCGTCACCTATGCTCCTTCAAGGTCCAGCCCAGCAACGCGATTCGCGGAGGGGGTTCCGCGGGGGAGGCCTGCCTCACCCGCGCTTTGTTCGGCCGAGAGACGCCGGTGGAGCTAGACCTGCTCCAGGTCGAGAAGGTCCACTAGAAATGAGAACAATGGTGGAGCGGAAGGCCGGATTTACTCCGGCCGCGCTCTCACACATATATAAGAAGGACGAGGGAATTTCCACGGTTCGATGAGCAAGAAGAAGATCCGCGCGGTGTTGAAGCTGGAGCTGCAGGCCGGACGGGCCACGCCCGCGCCGCCCGTGGGCACGGCTTTGGGCCCGCACGGAATCAACATCATGGAGTTCACCAAGGCCTACAACGAGCGCACGCAGAGCCAGGTTGGCGACGTAGTGCCGGCGGAGATCACGATCTTCGAGGACCGCAGCTTCGCGTTCATCCTCAAGACGCCGCCGACGGTCAACCTGCTGAAGAAGGCTGCGGGAGTCGAAAAGGGTTCACCGAAGCCGAATCGGGAAAAGATCGGCCGGGTCACGCGACAGCAAATCCGCGCCATCGTTGAAACCAAGCAGAAGGATCTGAATGCGTACCAGTTCGAAGCCGCCTCGAAGATGATCGAAGGCACCGCCCGCTCGATGGGCCTTGAGGTAGTGGAGTAGATAAGGGGCGATGCCGAAGAAGAGGGGTAAGAAGTACACCGAAGCCGCCAAGAAGGTCGAGGCCGCGCTCGCAGCCAACGGCGACGGCGGGCTCGCGCCCGAAGAGGCGTGCAAGATCGTGAAGGCGACGTCGACGTCGAAGTTCGATGCCACCGTCGAGGCTCACATCCGGTTGGGCGTCGATCCGCGCCACGCGGAGCAGATGGTGCGCGGATCGGTTGTCCTCCCGAACGGAACTGGCAAGAAGGTGCGCGTTGCGGTGTTCGCCACCGGCGACAAGGTGCGCGAGGCGCAGGACGCCGGCG
>VBIA01000147.1 GCA_005879985.1 Chloroflexota bacterium
CTTCTCCGCCGCCTGCGTTCCCTGCTGGGCGTCGCAAGCGTCGTCTTGAGCAACCGCCTGGAGCATGCGGCCGTTGACGCCGCCGGACGCGTTGATGTCCTCGATCGCCAGCTCGCCTGCGTTGCGGATCGCGGATCCCGGGTCGGCATACGCCCCGGTGAAGGGCCCGGTGATCCCGACTTTGATCACCCCGCCAGCGCCGCCAGTGCTGGAACTGCCACACGCTCCGATGACCAACAGGGCGAGCGTCGCCAGGCTGGTCGCCAGGAGTCGCCGTTTGATCATCGACAACCTCCACTTCGTTTCAGCCGCTCGAGCTTGCGTTTGTGCGCCGCAATCTCGGCCCGCCGCCCTCTTCCCGATTGTTTTTCGGGGCGAGAGTGCGCCGGCGGCAGGCGACTACTCCATCGACAGGGGCTCAGTATCAGATCGGCCATCGCGACTGTCAAGCAAGGTTCGATCGATGTCTAGACTTTGGCTTCAGGCCGGCCGATTCGTCATCGCGAGGAGGGGTGGCACATGGCGACTGGATCGGAGGAACCTCGTCTGCGCGTGATCTGGACCGACCCGGTCACGAGCCGCAAGGGCTACGCGGTCATTGATCGAATGGTTAACGGTCTCGCGGGCGGCGGCACACGAATGCGCGCCGGCGTCACGCTCGAAGAGGTCGAGCGACTCGCGCGCACGATGTCTTACAAGAACGGCGCCTTCAACCTGCCCGGCGGCGGCGCGAAAGGCGGCGTCGACATCGACCCGCACGATCCCGAGGCACGTGGCATGCTCTCGCGCTACGTGCGCGCGATGACGCCGCTGTACCGCAGCGGTTGGGGCACCGCCGAGGACCTCGGTGTGACGCAGGAGCTGCTCAATGAGGTCTTCGCCGAGCAGGGCGTGGGCATGACCGTCCAGGCGATGCTCGACCGTTCAGGCGATGCGGCGGCTGCCGGGCGCCGCGTGGCGCAAGGACTCGCCATCAAAGTCGAGGGCATCGGGCTGGCCGATGTAATCGGAGGCTATGGCGTCGCGGAAGCGGCCGCGGCGGGCGCCGAGCACAAGGGCTGGGACCTCAAGGGCATGCGCGCGGTCGTTCAGGGCTTCGGCTCGATGGGCGGATCCAGCGCACGCTATCTCGCGCGCCACGGCGCCAAGGTGGTGGGAGTGATCGACGTCAACGGCGCGATCACCAACCCGAACGGACTCGATGTCGAGAAGCTCCTCGCGTCGCGCAATGCGCACGGCGAGGTCGATCGCAAGGCGCTGGGTCGCGACGACAAGCAGGGCTCTGGCGACAGCTGGCTCGACATCGACACCGACATCCTGGTGCCGGCTGCGATCGGCGACGTGCTCACCGCGGCGAACGCCGGCAAGGTGAAGGCGCGCATGGTGGTCGAGGCGGCGAACATACCCACCACCGACGAGGCGCAGGAGATTCTCTTCAAGCGCGGCGTCGTTGTCATCCCCGATTACGTCGCCAACGGCGGCGCCAACGCATGGTGGTGGTGGACGCTCCTTGGAGTGATCGAGGCCGACGCCGACCAGTCGTTCAAGAAGGTGCACGACGTCATGCATGAGACGGTCAAGGCCATGCTCGAACGCGCGGACAGGCAGCACGTCTCTCCGCGGCAGGCCGCGGACGAGCTGTCGATGCACAACCTGGACCAGCTGGCCTCCACGCTCGGCGAGGATGCTTCGGGCGCGCAGTTGAAGGCCGTGACGGCATGACGGTAAAACTGCTCACCGACCACGACCTTCCGTTCTCCGAGCTCGTGCCCGGCATGGAGCTGGCGCGTTCGATCACCAACGCGGGCACGACGCAGCTCGGGGGCGGCTACATGAAGTTCACAGAAGACGCCGAGTTTCCTGACTGGACGCTCAAGTACGACGAGGTGCTGTTCGTTCAGGACGGCGAGCTCGAGGTCGTCAGCGGTGGCAAGAGCGTCAAGGCGCGCGCGGGCGAGGCGATCCTGATCCCCGACGGCGCGAAGGTCACATATCGCGGGCGCGCCGGCACCGTCGGCTTCTTCGTGTTGTGGCCGTTCGATTGGGACAAAAAGTAATGAGAGGAAACCCGGACGGTTTCCTCTCATCGCGGGGCGAAACGCCGCCCCGCTGCTCTCCTTCCGGAATCTGGTTGGTCTTAACTGAACGCTACGCCTTGCCACGCGCGGTAGCCGCGAGAACAAAGTCATGGCCGGGCAGAGCCCGGCCATCCCTGCCGCGTCAGAGGCCGGAAGCGTGAGCGTCGATCCGCGCGCCGCCGAGCTGCTGAGCCGCACAATCATCGGCCAGCTCGGTCTCATCGGGCTCGACGGCTACCCGCGAGTGCTGCCGGTTTGGTTCGAGTACCGCGACGGCGAGGTGCTGATCGCCAGCCAGCCGAACACATATAAGGGACGCGCGCTCGCGCGCAACGGTAATGCCTCGCTTTCGGTGTCGACGATCGAGCGGCCGTATCACATCGCCACTGTTGTTGGTGACGCTACAGTTGAACGACTGCCCGAACACGAGCGGATCGAGTTCATCACGGCGATCGCGCACCGTTACCTGGGCGATGAAGGCGGCAGCGAATACCTGGTGCGATGGAGCAAAGGCGGCCATCCCGGTGATGGCGAGCTCATCAGGCTCCGCCCGCGCAGCGTCAATTTCTACCTCTCATGAAGATCATCGATATCTCCGTTCAGGTGATCGACGCCGGCAAGACGATGATCTTCGCCGACCGGCTGATCATGAACCTCGCCAACGTGGTCGTGCGCGTGAAGACCGACGAGGGTCTCGAGGGCGTGGCCGGCGCGTCGACCTATCTGGGCGCAACCGGCGTGGCCGCGGCGGTCGCCGAGATGAAGCCTCTGCTCATCGGCGAGGACCCGCTGTACCGAGAGAGGATATGGCAGCGCCTCAACGAGGTGAGCATCCTGATGGTGCCGCCGCACTCCATCGCGGTTCTGGATTGCGCGCTGTGGGACCTTGCGGGGCGCGCCGCCGGCCTGCCCGTGTACAAGCTGCTCGGCGCGCAGCGCGACCGCGTCACTGCGTACGCGAGCTCGCTCACCTACTCCACGCTGGCAGATTTTCAGCGCGAGATCGACGCCTATCTCAAATCAGGATTCCGGGCTGTCAAGCTGCACGTCTGGGGCGATCCCGAACGCGACATCGAGCTGTGCACGGCGATCCGGAAGCAGGTCGGGCCCGGCATCCCGCTGATGGTCGACGCGGTCGGCTCGTACAGCCTGAACGACGCGCTTCGAGTCGGACGCAAGCTCGAGGAGCTTGGTTACGAATGGTTCGAGATGCCGCTGCGCGATTCGCACATCGACGCGTACAAGACGCTTGCCGATGCGCTCGACATCGCGGTCACGTCAGGCGAGGTGCACACGCGCACCTACCAGGAAGCGGCCAATTACCTGACCACCGGCGCTTGGGACATCGTGCGCATCGACGCGCTCATCAGCGGTGGCATCACCGCGACCAAGAAGACCGCGTCGCTGGCGGAGGCTCTGGGCTTGCGCTGCGAGATCCACAGCTTTGGCTACACGCTCAACCAGGCGGCCAACCTCCAGGTCATAGGCTCGGTCGCCAACTCCCGGTACTTCGAGTGCCCCATGCCGCTTGGTGAATATGGTGCCGGCATGCTCGACGTGATCAACCTCGAGCCGGACGGCACCGTGTGCGTGCCCGGCAAGCCAGGGCTCGGAGTAGAGGTGGATTGGGAGAAGATGGACGCGATGACGGTGGCGCGCTTCTGATGAAGGTCGTTATCATCGGCGCGGGTGTGGTCGGCGTGACCACTGCGTACTACCTCGCGAAATCGGGACACCAGGTGACGGTGGTCGAGAAGGAGCCCGAGGCGGCAATGCTCGCCAGCGCGGGAAACGCGGGATTGATCGCGCCGGGCCACTCGTTCGCGTGGGCGTCGCCGACGGCGCCGAAGGAGCTGCTCCGCTCACTGACCGTCGAGGACACGGCATTGCGCATCAATCCCTTGAAGGCGCCGGGCATGGCGCTCTGGGGATTGAAGTTCCTGCGCGAGTGCAACGCCGAGCGCGCCGCCAAGAACACACTGGTCAAGCTGCGCCTCGCGCAGTACAGCCAGCGAATGCTCGACCAGATCTCCGCGGACGAGCACATCGATTACGACGACATCCACGAAGGGCTGCTCTACCTGTACCGCGATGCGAAGCGCTTCGAGGCGGGCGTGAAGAAGATGAAGTTCCTGCAGGACCACGGCCAGAAGCAGGACGTGCTCGACCCGGACGGCATCGTCGAGGCCGAGCCTTACTTGGCGCCCGTCAAGGACAAGCTCGCCGGCGCCATCTACGGCGTGACGGATTCGAGCGGCGACAGCGTCAAGTTCACGCGCCAGCTGCAAGCGGTCTGCGAGCGCATGGGCTCGAAGTTCGTGGTCGGCAAGGGCGTGGTGCGATTCAAAGCAAGCGCCGGCAAGGTCCAGGCGGTGGCTTTCGACGATGGCGAGTCGTTGGGAGGCGACGTCTTCGTGCTGAGCGCAGGCGTGCAGAGTCCGAAGATCGCGCGCTCGGTCGGCGTGAAGCTGCCCATCGCGCCCGCGAAGGGGTACAGCGCGACGTTTCCGATCAAGGACGGAGACGGCGCGATGAAGATGCGCATCGGCTGCGTGGACGAGGAGCTGCTCGTGGCGTGGTGCCGTATGGGCGACAAGCTGCGCGTCACCTCGAGCGCCGAGTTCACTGGCTACGAGACCACGTACAACGAGCACGATCTGCGGCTGATCCGCAAGCTGACGCACGACCTGCTGCCGGAGGCGGCGGAGTACGACAAGGGCACATATCGGGCGTGCAACCGGCCGATGACGCCGGACGGGCCGCCGATCCTCGGTCAGGCCGGACCGGACAACCTGTTCATCAACAGCGGGCACGGGCACATGGGCTTCACCATGGCGTGCGGGTCGAGCAAGCTCGTCGCGGATGTGATCGACGGCAAGAAGACCGACATCCCGATCGAGGGACTGACCCTGACGTCGAGACCCTAGTCCCTCCCCACCGTGTGGGGAGGCCAGGTGGGGGCGCAAGGCCCCCTGGTCCCTCCCCACCATGTGGGGAGGTCAGGTGGGGGCGCTAGGCTCCCTCGAACGCTCCGAAGGCCAGCCAGCCGCCGTCGACGACGATGGTCTCGCCCGTGACGTATGACGCTTCGTCGCTGGCAAGGAACGTGTAAGCGCCGGCCATCTCATCGGGCCGAGCGATGCGGCGCAGCGGCGTTCGGTGCTGAATCGCATCGAGGTCGATCCGGCCCTCCGCCTGAAGCTGTTCGACCATCTCGGTGCGCGTGTATCCGGGCGCGACGGCGTTGACGCGGATGGTCGGAGCCCACTCGGCCGCCAACATCCGGGTCATCATCACGACCGCCGCCTTCGTCGCGCCATAAGCCAGCCGGCGCGGAAACGACGAGAAAGACATGATCGACGCCGTGTTGATGATCGAGCCGCCGCCGGACTCGAGCATGTGCCGCGCCGCCTCGCGCGAGCACAGAAACACCGATGTCATGTTGAGGTCGACCACCTTCTGCCACCGGTCGAGGGCGAGCTCGAGCGTGGGCAGCGCGGCGGACATGCCCGCGTTGTTGATCAGGACGTCGAGCCTGCCGAAGGCTTCGATCGTCCCTCCGACCAGCGCTTTCGCGCCGGCCTCGGTGGAAACGTCGGCACCGACGCCCGCGGCACCTGCACCGAGCTCCTCAGCCACGCGATCGGCCACGGCCGGATCGCGCGAGTTGATCGCCACCTTTGCGCCCTCCGCCAGGAACGCGCGGGCGACAGCCAATCCGATGCCGCGACTCGAGCCGCTGATCGCAGCGACCTTGCCTTCGAGGCGCCCGCTCACCTGATCACCGTCTCTTCGCCCGAATGAGCGAGCACGAGCTCCTCGACGCCGTCGGAATCCGATTCGCGCACCTCGTGCATGCCGGATTCGCCGAGCAGCACGGCCAGCCGGCGCTGCACGCTTTCGGGATCGCGCGCGCCGACCACCACGCGCTTGATCGACGTCGCGCCGTGCTCGTGCGTGGCTGCTGCCTCGCCAGGATGCAGGCCGTCAGGGATCGTCCACTCGATCACGAAAGGGATCGCGGTCGGACCTGTGCGTTTCTCGACGTCCTGCGTCCGCCAGCTCAGCACCTGGCCGTCCGGTCGCCGGCGCGAGCCTTCGGCAATCGGCGCTAGCTCCCAGCCCTCGTCCAGCAGCCTGGCGCGCAGCGCGTCGAGGTCGGTGGTGCGAAGGGCCCATGCCACGAACGTCCTGCCTTCGCTCACCGCCTGCATCACCCGTGCGCCGAGGTGGCTGTCTCGGATCTCTGACGGCTCCACCACCGCGATGAGCTCCAGGTACTGGAACCCGAGCGGCACGATGTGGTTGGCGGTGCCGCCGGCGGCGTGACGGCCGCCAGGGTTGGCCTGCAGGCCGTAGCGCTCGTGCATGTTCCGGGCGGCGTCCTCCAGGTTGCCCACTGGCAGCAGGATGTGATCGATCACCACCGGCGGATCCAGCCCTGGCGCCGACTGCGAGAAGTCAGGCATCCGGCAGCTGCGCCACCGCCTCGATCTCCAGGAGCAGCTCGTCGCGCACCAGGCGGCTGATCTCGACCAACGTGCTCGCGGGCCGGTGCTGGCCGAAGAACTCCTGGCGTATCGGGTTGATGAGGGGCCGCTGCGCGACGTCGCGCATGAAGATCGTCACCTTCGCGACGTCCGCCGGTGTTGCGCCCGCCTCGTCGAGGATGCGCTCCAGGTTGCGAAAGATCTGGCGGGTTTGCTCGACCACGTCGCCCGCGCCGACGACCTCGCCCGCCTCGTTCGTGGCCACCAGCCCCGAGACGTAGAGCGTGTGGCCGGCGACCACCGCGTCGGAGAAATGGCTGATCGGCTCCATCAGCCCCTTCACGCGGAGCGTTCGGACGTGTGCCATCGAAGCTATGAGACCTCGACGATCATCTCGATCTCGACCGAGATGCCGAGCGGCAGCGAGCTCATGCCGACCGCGGAGCGCGCGTGGCGCCCTGCGTCGCCGAACGCCACGACCAGCAGGTCGGACGCGCCGTTGATGACCTTCGGCTGATCGGTGAAGTCGGGCGTGCAGTTGACCATGCCGAGCACCTTGACGACGCGCTTGACTCTGTCCAGGTCGCCAATCTCCTGCTTGAGGACGCCAAGGCAGTTCAGCATCACTAGCTCCGCCGACTTGCGTGCGGTTTCCACGTCGATGTCCTTGCCCACCTTGCCGATGTAGTCGTACTGACCGTCCTCGCGCCGCGGGCCCTGCCCCGCGGTGAACACCAGGTTTCCTGTCCGCACCGTGTTCACGAAGTTGGCGATCGGCGCACCCGGTACCGGCACCTTGTGACCCAGCGCCGCGAGACGTTCCTCAACCTTTGACACTTCGTTCCTCCCTTGAAATCACCATATGCGGGCCTCGTGGCCCCGCGCCCGGCCACGGCCCCGGCGTGACCTCGGGCACCTCCATCGGCTCTGTGACCTCCTTGAACACTCGCATGCCACGCGCCTCGTAGTTGGCCAGCGCCTGCGGCTGCGCGTCCAGCGAGCAGGTGTGCACCCAGACGCGCCGCGCGCCCATCGCCCACCCCCTTCGGATCGCCTCGCCCAGCAGCCAGCCGCCCAGCTTCTGGCCGAGGAACTGCGGCATCACGCCGAAGTAGGCGATCTCGACGTCGCCTTCGATGCTGCCGTCGAGCTCGAAAAAGCCCGCCGGGGTGCCCTCGGAGTACATCACCCACACCTCGACCCGTTCGAGACCGAGCCGGTCGAGCCAGTTCTCGTAGGTCCAGCCCAGCCGGTTGAACCAGTACCAGTTGCCTCCCGCCGCCGTGTACAGAAAGCGGCCCAGCTCGGGCGTGGGCTTGACCGCCTGGCGCACGTCCACCGACTCCGGCGGCGCAGGCGAGGGCCGGAGCTCCGAAGGGTCTTTCGTCTCCAGGCTCCACGTCGTGACGTCGACGAGCACGGGGGCAGCATCGCACGACCGCGGCTCACAATGACGCGATGCGCCTCTACCGCGACCCCGACGTGCCCGGACGTATCGGCTTCGATCGCGAGCTCTACAAGCGCGTGGCGGAAGCGGTGCCGAAGAGCCGGCGCACGCACGAGCACGTCGTCCCCATCCGCAGTGGCTACGCGTGGCCCGTGAAGGCGGGATCTGTGGTGCGCATAGTGACGGTCGAGGGACCGCAGGTGTGCGACCTGAACCTCTGGAACCTCGACAACCCGCGCGAGCGCTTCTGGGCCGCGCGCACGCGGCAGCTGCAGGGCGCGCACGTTACGACCTTCGACCGGCTGTGGTCATGCCTGCCCTACCTCCGGCCGATGGTCACCATCACGAACGACACGCTGCCGACCGAGCCCACCGCGCACGGTGGCCGCTGCCACGACCTGCTCGGCAGCCGCTGCGATCCCTACCTCTACAAGATGCTGGACGACCGCGACTACAACGTGACGTGCCACAACAACCTTTCGCGCGCGATCGCTCCGTACCACCTCACCGAGCTGGACGTGCACGACGTGCTGAACGTGTTCCAGGTCACAGGGCTCGACCCCGTTCACGAGATCTACTTCATGGAGGCGAGCCCCGCAAAGAAGGGCGACTTCTTCGAGTTCTTCGCCGAGATCGACCTGCTGTGCGCGATCTCGACGTGCCCCAGCGGCGACCTGTCGCAGTGGGGCTGGGGCGCGGACGGCGCAGACCCGCTGGCCAACTGCCATCCGCTAGGGGTCGAGGTCTACGAGCTCGATCCTTCGTTGCTCTCGGGCTGGAAGTCGCCCGAGCCTGTTCGCATAAAGTCGTCAGTGTATGGCTGAGGTCCTTCTCTTTCATCACGCGCAGGGACTGACCCCCGGTGTTGTCTCCTTCGCCGACTCGCTAAGGGCGGCGGGACACCGAGTCCACACGCCCGACCTCTATGCGGGCAAGACGTTCGCCGGCCTCGACGACGGCGTGGCGCACGCCGAAGAGCTGGGGTTCGAGAACGTCCTGAACCGCGGGGTTGCGGTTGCCGACCAACTGCCGGAACAGATCGTGTACGCCGGGTTCTCGCTGGGCGTGATGCCGGCGCAGAAGCTCGCCATGACCCGACCCGGCGCGAAAGGAGCGCTGCTCTTTCAGGCCGTCGTCCCGCTCCCTTACTTCGGAGGCACGTGGCCGCAAGGGGTTGCGCTGCAGATCCACACGAATGACGCCGAGGGTTTCGGCGACGTGGCCGAGGCGCGTGAGCTGGCGCAGGCCGTTCCGGGCGCGGAGCTGTTCGTGTACGACGCGAAGGGCCACCTGTTCGCCGACAGCAGCCTTGCCGTCTACGACAAGAAAGACTCCGACCTGCTTACCGTGCGCGTGCTGAGCTTCCTGGAGAAGGTCTAGCAGGGCGATGAAAAAGGGCGTCGAGAGCTGCGGCGCACAGGCGGCCCAGGCCAAGGAGGACGAGCACCGGAGCGAACGTATTGGAAATACCTGAGCGAGGAGCGCAGGAGCCGACGCCGGCCTGGGCCGAAATGGGCGTCGCAGATCCGACGACTACTTTTTCAGCGGCCTGCTAGGGCCAGCGCGGCGGGTGCATGTCGCGCCATGGGGCCCCCTGCTCAAACGCATGCGCCGCGCGCAGCACGGTCGCGTCGTCGTGAGGACGGCCCATGAGCTGTAGGCCGACCGGCAGGCCTTCGCTGGTGAATCCGCAAGGCACCGAGACCGCGGGTCCGCCGTACAGGTTGGCGAGCCACGTGTACTGAGGCGTCGGCTGCTCGCTGATGCGCTTGGTAAGCGGGCGCGGTCCGGCGGGCAGCGGATCAGCGAATGCTCCGACCGTCGGCATCGCCAGCACGTCGTGCGACTCGAAGACCTTTGTCATGCGCCGCGAGATGCCGGCGCGAGCTTTCTGCGCGTGCACGTAGGAGTGACCCGGTATGAGCAGGCCTGTCCGCAGCACAAGCCCGAACTCGTGACCGTATCCGGGGCGCCCGCTGCGCATCGTTGGAAGGTGGAACGCGGCCGCCTCCGGTAGCGTGATGAGGTAGCCGGTCGCCATCACCTCCACGACGCTGAAGCCGAGGCGCACGTCCTCGACCACCGCGCCCAGGTCACCCACGGACTTGATCGCCGCCTCGACGCGCTCACGCACCTGGGGATCGCCGGAATCCCAGAAGTCGCGCGGCACGCCGACGCGCAGGCCGCGCGCGCCGCCCTCGCGTTCGAATGACATCGACCCCAGCGCCGCGGCGTCGGCGACGGTGCGGGCGAT
>VBIA01000148.1 GCA_005879985.1 Chloroflexota bacterium
GACGTAGTCCATTCCCGCGGCCTCGGCGATGCGCCGCGCCTCCCTGGAGCGGATGTCGAGCTGGAGCCACAGGGCCTTGGCGCCGATCGCCGCCGCCTGGCGCGCGACCTCGGGGGCGTCGGCCGAGGGTCGGAACACGTCGACCAGGTCGACGGGCTCCGCCACGTCGAGCAGTGTTCGATACACGCGCTCGCCGAAAAGCTCGTCCGCGAACGGGTTGATGGGGATGATGCGAAAGCCTCGCCGCTGCAGTCCCGCGGGGACCGAGCCGCCTGCTTTGCGCGGGTCGCGCGATGCGCCGACGACGGCGATGGTGCGCGCGCTGCGGAGGATCTCCTCTGGGCTCCTGGACAAGCGCTTACCTGGTCCCTTCACGCGTTTGTATACAAACGGCTGGAATCCAGGCGGAATTCCGCGCGGCTGTATACAAACGGCTTTGTCAGCAGCCGTTTAGGCCGCTTCGGTCTTGGTCCGCTGCGCGGGCTCGAGGGCGACCTTGAGCACGTCGTCGACCTTGCTCGCCAGGTGGAACGTCATCGCGATGCGCACGCTCTCGGGCACGTCGTCCAGGTCCTTCTCGTTGCGCTTCGGGAGGATGACCTCCTTCAGGCCCATCCGGTGAGCGGCCAGCACCTTCTGCTTGCCGCCGCCGATAGGCAGCACCAGGCCCTGCAGCGTGACCTCGCCGGTCATGCCGACTGTGCTCCGCACCGGCCGACCGGTGAGCAGCGACACGATCGCGGTAGTCATCGTCACGCCCGCGGACGGACCGTCCTTGGGCACGGCGCCTTCGGGCACGTGGATGTGGAAGACCTTTTCGATAGCTTCCTGCGCGATGCCGAGCTCGTCCGCGTGCGACCGCACGTAGGACAGCGCGATCTGCGCTGACTCCTTCATGACGTCGCCCAGCTGACCGGTCAGCGTCAGGCTTCCGCCGTGTCCGTTGGACGTCGGCGTCGCGGTGGCCTCGACGAACAACACGTCGCCACCGACTCCTGTCACAGCGAGCCCGGTCGCAACCCCAGGCACCGCGGTGCGGGCCTCGACCTCGTTGTCGAACTTCGGCTTGCCGAGGTACTCTCGCACTCGGTCGGGCGTGACCTCGACGGGCACCGCCAGCGCTGAACCCGCGACCTTCGTCGCGACCTTGCGGGTGATCTTGCCCAGCTCGCGCTCGAGGTTGCGCACGCCGGCCTCGCGCGTGTGGTCGGTGATCACCTTGAGGATCGCCTCATCGGTGACAGACACCTCTTCGGTCTTGAGCCCCGCCTGCTTGATCTGCCGCGTCAGAAGGTGATCGCGCGCGATCGCGACCTTCTCTTCCTCGGTGTAGCCGTCCAGGCGGATGAGCTCCATGCGGTCGAGCAGCGGCGCGGGGATCGTCTCCGAGACGTTGGCCGTCGGGATGAACAGCACCTCGCTTAGGTCGAGGTCGACGTCGAGGTAGTGGTCGCGGAACGTGTTGTTCTGCGCTGGGTCGAGCACCTCGAGCAGCGCGGAAGATGGGTCTCCGCGCCAGTCGCTGCCGACCTTGTCGATCTCGTCCAGCATGACCACCGGGTTCTTCGTACCCGCCTCTTTCAGCGCGCGCACGATGCGACCCGGCATCGCGCCAACGTAGGTGCGGCGGTGGCCGCGGATGTCAGCCTCGTCGCGGATGCCGCCCAGCGAGACGCGGGCGAACTTACGACCCAGCGCGCGCGCGACCGACTCGCCCAGCGAGGTCTTGCCCACGCCAGGAGGTCCGACGAGCGTGATGATCGCGCCGGAACCCCGGCCGCCCAGCACCTCGAGCCCGCGCTCCTTGCGCAGCTTGCGCACTGCGAGGAACTCGATGATGCGGTCCTTCACGTCGGACAGGCCGGTGTGGTCCTCGTCGAGGATCCGGCGCGCCTCGGTCAGGTCGAAGTTGTCGTCCGACCGCACGTTCCAGGGGATGTCCAGCATCCAGTCCAGGTACGTGCGGATCCAGCCGTACTCGGGGTTCTGCTCGCTTGTCCGCTCCAGGCGGTCGATCTCGCGCTCCACCTCGGTGCGCACGGCGTCGGGCATCTCCGCCTTCAGCACGCGCTCGCGGTAGGTCGAGACGACGTCGGTAGAGCCCTCGTTGAGCTGCTTCTTGATGGCCTCGAGCTGCTGGCGCAGCAGGAACTCGCGCTGCGTCTTCTCCATGCCCTCGGCGACCTCGCTGCGGATCTTCTCCTTCAGCGAAGCCTCTGCCAGGACCTGCTTGGTCCAGCTGATCAGCAGCGCCAGTCGCTCCTCGAGGTCGACGGTCTCGAGGACCTGCAGCTTCTGGTCGGTGGTCAGGTCGGGCGAGTAGCCGGCGAGGTCGGCCAGGTGGCCAGGGGTTCGCGCCGCGCGCAGGAACTGCACGACCTGCGGTACGCCGCGCGACTCGACCAGGTTCTCCAGCATTGCGCGGTACTCGCGCGCAAGCTCCTGGGCCCGCTCGGACGGGGGCTCGGGCTCGTTGATGGGGTCGGCCTTGACCCAAAGGGCGCCGCCGATGTCGGCCTGGCCGCTGCCCAGCCGGGCGCGGTATTCACCGCGGATGGTAAACGCCTCGGCGCCGGTCGGGAGCTCGGCGGAGTCGCCCAGGCGGGAAACCGTACCGATGCTGCCGAACTTGCCTTCGACTCGCGGGACCAGCAGGATCAGCCGGCTGCCCTGGCGGGCGGCCTCGATCGCGGCACGCTGGCTGTCGCCGTCGACGGCCAGGGTCACGGTCATGTGCGGCAGGACGACCACGTCGTCCATGGGGAGGACTGGGAGAAGTTCGGATCGTGGGGTGTTTGCCATCTGTCAGAGGAACTTTTACCCGCGGCGGGCAATTCCTAACCGGGCCGAAACAGGCCCTGGCTAGCGGCGGGTCAGACCAAGGCCCGACACCTTGCCGCGGCGCGACAGGGCGTCGATCGACACCGCGGCCAGCAGCACCAGGCCTGTGACGATGAAGATCCTCTGCACGTCCAGGCTCTGCAGGTACATGCCGTTGTAGATGCCGCCGATGACCAGGCCTCCGAGGACGCCGTGGATGGCCTTGCCCCGTCCGCCGAACAGGCTCGTGCCGCCGATGACCGCGGCGGCCACCGCGAACAGGACGAGCTGGCCGCCCTGGACGTTGTTGGACATGCCGCCGATGTAGGAGGCGTACAGCAGGACGCCTATGCCTGCGGTCATCGAGCAGAGCGCAAAGGCGATGGTGACGATCAGCGCTACGTTGATGCCGGCTCGGCGCGCCGCCTCTGCGTTGCCCCCGATCGCGTACACATATCGCCCGTACTTCGTCCGCTCCAGCAGGATCGTCCACGCGGCAAGCACTGCCAGCACAATCGGCACGACCCATGGCACGCCCGCCAGGACGCCGATGTTGGCCCGGTTGATGTTGCAGATGGCCACCACGACGATGCCCGCGATGGCGATGAGCCCGATCTTGAGCAGGGTGAGGCTCGGTGGCGGCGCGACCAGGCCGGCTCGACGCCGGCGCGCATCGCCGAACCACATGAGGGCGCCGAGGCCGACCACCACGACCCCCATTCCGATCCAGCTGATGGTCGGATCGATCGTCCCGGCCATCATGTTGTAGAGCACCTGCACGTTGGTGTCAGACGACGCGAGGTTCGGATAGCCGGAGAACGGGCCAAGAAGCAAAAGGATGAGCATCACGCCGTTGAAGATCAGATAGCCGGCGAGCGTGACGATGAAGGAGGGGATGCCAAGCCTGGTGATGATCGTTCCCTGGATGGCACCGGCGATCGCGCAGGCAAGGAGCGCCGCGACGATCGCTGCCCACCACGGCCAGCCTGTGGTCACGGGCTGTACGAGCTGCACCGCGATCACCGCCCCGCATGCGCCCAGGTAGCCGATCGAGAGGTCGATCTCGCCGAGGATGAGAGCGAACGTCTCGGCCATCGCCAGGACCATGAATACGGCGCTCTGCTCGAAGAGGTTGACGAGGTTGTCGGCGTGAAGAAAGACGTGGTTCGGGCTGATGATCTCGAACACGATCATGATGGCGACCAGTCCGACCACCACGGGCAGGACGCCGATGTCGCCTCCCCGCAGCCGCGCCGCCCATGCCCGGACGTACTCGCCAAACGACTGGGCTATCAGCTCCGGCGGAACCTCCGCCTCTGCTGCCTGAACCGCCGCGGTAGGGTCGGGCGGGATCTCGACCGGCTGCGCCATCAGTTCGCGGCTGCCTTCATGCCCTTGCCACCGGTCGTCATGTACTCGACGACGCGCTGGCGGTCGAACTTGGAAGCGTCGTCCTGGATGACCATGCGGCCGAGGTACAGGATCGCGATGCGGTCGGCGACCTCGAACACGTCATTCAGGTTGTGGGAGATGACCATGACGGCGAGCCCGCGGTCGCGCAATCGCTTCATGAGGTCGAGCACCTGGCGTGTCTGCACGACGCCGAGCGCGGCGGTGGGCTCGTCCATGATCACCAGCTTCGAGTTCCACATCACCGCTTTGGAGATGGCCACCGACTGGCGCTGGCCACCGGAGAGAGAGGCCACCGGCTGGCGGATGGATCGCACAGTGGTGACCTTCAGGCTCGCGAGCGTCTCCGCGGCTGCGCGCTCCATGTCGTCCTCGTCGAGCAGGTAGCGGCTGAGCCGCTCGCGGCCGAGGAACATGTTCTGGACGATGTCGAGGTTGTCGCAGAGGGCCAGGTCCTGGTAGACGGTCTCGATGCCGAGGCGCGATGCGTCCCGCGTGTTGTGGATGTGGACCGGCTGGCCGTCCCAGAAGACCTCGCCGTGGTCGGGTTGGTAGACGCCCGATATGCACTTTGTGAATACGGATTTGCCGGCGCCGTTGTCGCCGCACAGCGCCGTGACCTTGCCGGCGGGGAGGTCGAGGTCGACGCCGTACAGCGCCTGCACGGCTCCGAAGTGCTTGTCGACGCCGCGGACCTTGAGGAGTGGCTCGGCCACCTGCGCCATCTTCGTCATTTTGCTCCCCAGAAAGAAGATGCCGCCGCGCACGTTGCACGGCGGCATCGGTCGATGGCTATCTACTAGGTGATTCCGTTGTCGGTGCAGACCTTCTGCGTGACCGCCTGGCAGAGAGCGTTCTTGTCGACGAAGTTGTCCTTGATCACCGTCGAGGCGACCTTCGACTTGTCGACCCACAGCGGAGTCAAGAGGACGGCCGGCTGGGTGTTGCCGGGCTTGCCCGAGGCCGGCGCGGTCGTTCCGTTGACCAGCGCGGACGGTGGCTCGAGGCCGGCGCGCAGGATGGTGGCCAGCGCGACTGCCGCCTGGGCCTCGAGGTAGACGGCCTTGTAGACGGTGCCACACTGGTAGCCCTGGAGGATGTTCTCGATGCCCTGCAGGGTGGCGTCCTGACCCACGGTCGGGATCTTGCCGGCGCCCACGCCCTTCTGCTTCAAGACGGTGACGACTGCATTGGCGAGTCCGTCGTTCGCCTCGATCGTGGCGTTGATCTTCGGGTTGGCCGTGTACTTCTGCTGGAAGATTGTCTGGCCCTTGGTGTTGTCCCAGCCAGGAGCAACCTCATCACCGACCAGGGTGAGCCCGTTGGCGCTCTTGCCGATGGTCTCCTGAGGCACCGAGTCGCCCCAGACCACCGAGTTGTAGCCCTTGGCGAAGTCGATTGCGTTCGGGTCGGTGTCCTCGCCGCCGTTCAGCGTGAAGACCTGCGGGTTGGAGACGTTCCAGGCCTTGACGCAGTCCAGGAAACCCTGCCCGATGAGCTTGCCGACGTTGACGTTGTTGAAGCTCACGTAGTAGGTCTTGTTACCTGTGAACGTGGCGCGGTCGTAGCTGATGACCTTTACGCCCTTGGCCGCCGCGGCCTGCTGGATCTGAGTTCCGACGGTGCTGTCCAGCGGGTCCATGATCAGGACCTTCGCGCCCTGCGTGATGTCCGCCTGAGCCTGAGCGAGCTCGGTGGCGTCGTTGCCCTGGGCGTTGTCGATCTTGAACTCCGAGTCGCTGTACCCGGCCGCCTGGAAGGCCTTCTTCAGGTACGGGGCGTCGAAGTTCACGTAGCGGACTGACGACGTCGTGTCCGGCAAGATGACGCCCACCAGACCGGAGCCCGCGGTGTGCAGGTTCTTGAGGGTGGCCATCACCGTGAAGTTGACGTCGAACGAGTTGACGGTGAGCTCTGACGGAACCGTGGCCGACGGCCCCGACGTGCTGCTGCTTCCGCATGCGGCCGTGAGAACGGCGATAGCGCCTACACATGCGGTGAACGACAGGCGCCTCAACTTTCGCAAGTGCATATGGACCTCCTGATCCATGGGCGCGTTCCTGCTGCCTTCTTCCCGGGAGGGCCGGGGCGAGAGTGCGCCGGCAACAGGTTTACTCAGGGTCCGCGGCGACCACCGGCCCCATCCGGTTCGCCCGCCACAGGATCGCGCAGGGTGGGAAGTTTGTCAAGAGACCGATATGGTCGAACGACCGAATTGTTCAAAGTCTTGACAAACCCCGACCGTGAGCGAACGATTCGGGTGCGATGTCCAAGAAGGGGGAGGGGTCGCTGTCGTGGCTTCGCGACCGCAATCGCCGTCGCGTCCTCGACGTGCTGCGCATACGCGGACACACGAGCCAGGCTGACATTGCGAGGGCGACCGGCCTCTCCCGGACGACCATACACACGCTCATCAGCGAGCTCAAGGACGCAGGGATGGTCCTGGAGGTCGACGGCAGGCCGGCGAGCACCGGCAGCGGACGCCCCGCGGTGCAGCTCGTCCTGCAGAAGACATCGCGCGCGGTGCTGGGAATCGACTTCGGGCACAGCCACGTGCAGGTGGCGGTGGCGGACCTCGCCCACAACGTGCTGGCCGAGCGCCACCGTGACCTGGACGTAAATCATCGGGCCAAGGAAGCGCTGGACTTCTCGGCGGAGATGGCCGCCGAGGTGCTGGGCGAGGTGGGCATCGATCGGTCGCGCGTCATCGGCGCCGGCATCGGCATTCCCGGTCCGGTCGACCGCGAGCGCGGGACCGCCGGTTCGGCGACGATCCTGCCCGGTTGGGTGGGCGTGCGCATCGCCGACGCGATGCAGGAACGGCTTGGACTTCCGGTGGACATAGAGAACGACGCCAACCTTGGCGCGCTCGCCGAGCTCACCTGGGGCGCGGGCCGAGACTGCACGAACTTCGCGTACATCAAGGCAGCGACAGGCATCGGCGCGGGGCTCGTGATCGATGGCGCTTTGCTGCGCGGCGCCACCGGCACCGCGGGCGAGATCGGCCACACGACGCTCGACGAGCGAGGCGCGCTGTGCTACTGCGGCAACCGGGGCTGCCTCGAGACGGTGGCGTCCGGCCCGGCCATCACGCGACTCGTCGCCGAGGGAAACGGCGAAGCACCGAGCCTCGCTGAGGTGATCGAGCGGGCGTCGGCGGGCGACGTCCGGTGCCGACGCGCCATCTCCGACGCGGGTCGAGAGATCGGCGTCGCCGTCGCCGGTCTCTGCAACCTCATCAACCCCGAGCGCGTGATCATCGGCGGCCTGCTGAGCAGCGCGGGCAACATCCTGCTGCAGCCCTTGCGCGAATCCATCCGCCGCCACGCGGTTCAGGCTGCTGCCGAGAGGGTGGACGTTCGCGCGGCGAGCTTTGTGGAGCGTGCGGAGCTGCTCGGGGCACTTGCACTTGCGCTGCGCGGCCAGCGCGCTCACGAAGCACTCAGCTAAAACTAGGACTCGGTGGGCCGGAATCGGGCTGCGGTCGTGGTCGCTCTGTTTGTGGTTTTCGCTGCCGTCGCCGCGTACCAGGTCTACAAGAACGAGGGAGGTGGCGGAAAGAACGTCAGGTTCGACGTCACGGTCACCCAGGGGAAGACCATGCAGCCCAGTGAGCTCAACGTCCACGAGAACGACATGGTCACCATCAGCATCACCTGCGATACAGACGGTGAGGTCCATCTGCATGGATACGACCACGCATTCGATTGCAAGGTGGGGGAGGTGACCGCCTACTCGTTCCAGGCTGACAAGACCGGTGACTTCGAGATCGAGTGGGAGAGCACCAGCACTCGACTCGGTCACCTGGTCGTGGCGCCATGAGCCTGCAGCTGGTCGGGATCCTTCTTCACGGCTTCGGGCCGCGATACGACCTGCCCATCTCGCGGTGGCTCTATTTCCTGGCCGCCGGCTTCGTCGTCGTCATCTCGTTCGTGCTCGTCGTGATCTTTGCCGGGGAGCAGGTCGGCGCCAAGGCGATCCAGTATCCGCGTCGGGTGTCGGCGTGGCTGAGCTCGGTCGCGCGTACGCCATGGCCGCGCGGCGTCGGCGGCGCGATCGGCGTGCTGGCGCTGGTGGCCGTCATCGTCTGCGGCTTCTTCGGCAACGAGAAGCGGCCGGACCTCAACCCGGCCGAGTACATCGTGTGGATCTACTTCTGGGCCGCGACGGTGATCCTGTCTGGGCTCGTCGGCAACCTCTGGTACCTCCTCAACCCCTGGGCGGCGATCTACGACGCTGCAAGCCGATTCGTTCGCATCCCGCCCGCCCTCAGGCTGCCGAACGTCGGCGTGTGGCCGGCCGTATTTCTGTATCTCGCTTTCGCGTGCCTCGAGCTGACCTCCGGCATGTCGAACCGGCCGTGGTTCGTCGCCATCGCCGTGCTTGCCTACACGTTTCTGACCCTCGCCGGCATGGTGCTGTTCGGGCGCGACGAGTGGCTGGGGCACTGTGAGGCGTTCACTGTGCTGTTCGACATCGTCGGCCGGTTCGGTCCTGTGGAGGCCGAGCGCGACGAAGCAGGCCGCATCGTTGCGGTGTACCTGCGGCCGTGGGGCGTCGGCCTGCTGAAGCCAGCGCCGGCGGGCTGGGACCGCGTGGGGTTCGTGATCCTGATGCTGAGCACCCTCGCCTTCGACGGCGTGTTAGCGACACCCGCATGGCAGGACTTCGACATCGCCCTCGAGCCCATCTGGCTCCCATTCGGCGCGTGGGGCTTCTTCTTCGTGCGCACGCTCGGGCTGCTGCTGCTGACGGTGACTTTCCTGCTCGTCTTCATCGCCTTCATGCAGGCGGTCCTCTATTTCGGCGCGCGCAAGGTCGACCTGACCGCGACCGTCAGCGCCTTCGCGCTGACCCTCGTGCCCATCGCGCTCGTCTACAACGCCGCGCACAACTACAGCTACGTCACCGTGCAGTCGCAGCTGCTGATCCCGCTGCTCAACGACCCGCTCGGCATGGGGTGGAACCTGCTGCCGGCGGTGGCGCACTACCAGCCCAGCTTTGCCCTGGCCCAGGCCGCGATGGTCTGGTACGCACAGGTGATCCTGATCGTGCTGGGCCATGTGATCGCCGTGTACCTGTCCCACCTGCGCGCCGGCGAGCGGTTCCGCACCGCGCAGCGGGCCTTGCTCAGCCAGTACCCGATGCTGGTGCTCATGGTGGCCTACACGGTGGTGAGCCTCTCCATCCTCGCGGCGCCGACCACCGCGGGCGGATGATCATGCCGTCATAGAAGTCACCTGGCCGTTCGATCCGTCCGTATATGTGGGGCTCATCGCGCTGGCGCTCGCCTACACCTTGTTGATGCGCGCAAGCGAGGACGCCGCCCCAAAACACAGGGTCTTTTTCGTCTCCGGCCTGGTGGTGCTGTGGGTGGCGCTGGAGACGCCGATCGACACCATGAGCGATCGCTACCTCGACTCGGTGCACATG
The DNA here is from genome assembly GCA_005879985.1 of Chloroflexota bacterium. Taxonomy (GTDB): domain Bacteria; phylum Chloroflexota; class Dormibacteria; order Dormibacterales; family Dormibacteraceae; genus CF-118. Next base: position 9,664 of record VBIA01000148.1, read on the forward strand.
CTGCAGCACGTTCTGCTCGGTTTCGTGGGGCCGCCTCTGTTGCTGCTCGGCCTTTCGCCGCGCATGGCGGGCCGGCTGATGCGGGTGCCGCTGTTTCGCGCGATCACCGAGCCGGTGCCGGCCCAGGTGATCGCCGGCGCGGTGATGATCCTGTGGCACATCCCCGCCCTTTACGACGCAACGCTGCGGTCAGAAGAGCTGCACATCGTCGAGCACATCACGTTCATCGCCGGCGGCGTGGTCCTGTACTGGCCTGTGCTCAAGGACACGTCGGCGCACGCCCGATGGGAGATGTCGCCGGGCGTCCGGCTGCTGTACCTGCTGGTCGCGACCATCCCCCAGGACGGCGTCGCCCTGGTCCTGCTGTTCTCGCGTGAGCCGTTCTACGACTTCTATGCGCATGTGCCGCGGCTGGTGAGCACGATCACGCCGGTGATCGACCAGACGCTCGCGGGCGCGGTGCTGATGGTGCTCGGCAAGGCCACGATGCTGGTCAGCGGGCTCGCCATCTTCTTCCGCTGGTTCGGCGGCGAGCACCGGACAGACCAGGCCGGCCTGGTCGCTCCATAGCGCCCGTCCCGCATAGAATCCGAGGCAATAAGTGGAGTTCTCCGAGAGCATCCTCGACCTCGTCGGTCACACGCCGATGGTGCGGCTGCAGAAGGTCGCCAGGGGCGTCAAGCCGGCGATCCTCGCCAAGCTCGAGCAGCTGAATCCGGGCGGCAGCGTGAAGGATCGGATCGCCCTCACGATGATCGAAGACGCCGAGCTGTCAGGGCTGCTGCGGCCGGGCGGGACCATCATCGAGCCGACTTCCGGCAACACCGGCCACGGCCTCGCGATGGTAGCCGCGATCAAGGGCTACAACATGGTCTTCGTGATGCCCGACAAGATGTCGGCCGAGAAGATCAGCTTGCTGCGCGCGTACGGCGCGGACGTGGTCGTCTGTCCGACCAACGTCGAGCGGGAGTCGCCGCAGTCGTACTACTCGGTCGCCGAGCGCCTGTCCCACGAGATTCCCGGCGCGTTCCAGCCCAACCAGTACTTCAACCAGCGCAACCCCGAGGCCCACTACCGCACGACAGGGCCGGAGATCTGGGAGCAGACCGAAGGTCGCGTCGACGTTTTCGTCGCCGGCATGGGCACGGGCGGCACGATCAGCGGGGTCGCGCGATATCTGAAGGAAAAGAAGCCATCGGTCCAGATCGTCGGTGCCGATCCCGAGGGCTCGATCTACTCGGGGCCTGTCCACCCCTACAAGGTCGAGGGAGTGGGCGAGGACTTCATGCCCGGAACGATGGACATCAAGCTCATCGACCAGGTGGTGCAGGTCAACGACAAGCAGTCGTTCGTGGCCGCGCGCAGGCTGGCGCGCGAGGAAGGCATCCTCGTCGGCGGCTCATCGGGCATGGCCCTGCACGCGGCTCTCGAGGTGGCGCGCGATCGCGGTCCTGACGACGTGATAGTGGTGCTGTTCCCCGACACCGGCCGCAACTACCTGAGCAAGTTCTTCAACGACGAATGGATGCGCCAGAACGGATTCCTGGCGCGCCTAGGCGCGGTGCGAATCCGCGAGGTGATGGCCGAGCACGCGCAGGGCATGCCGCCGCTGGTCACCGTCGAGGCCAGCCGCACGGTCGGCGATGCGATCGACCTG
>VBIA01000149.1 GCA_005879985.1 Chloroflexota bacterium
GCACGCTGCAAGAGCGCACTCTGCTCGACCGCGTCTATCACGATCCGTCGGTGGTGACGACCGCGGTGTCCACGGCCATGGATGCGCCGCTCAGCCAGGTGGGCGTTGACTCGTCGATCGACGACGCGTTCGAGCCGCTGCTGCGCGGCGAGCAGGCGGTGCTGGTGGTCGAGTCCGGCGAGCCAGTGGCCGTGATCACGCGCTCCGACCTGCTCGAGTTTGT
>VBIA01000150.1 GCA_005879985.1 Chloroflexota bacterium
AAGCGAGCAAGAACACGAGCGCAAACGCCGGCGCAAGGCCGAAGGCCGCGCCCGAGTTGTGGATGTTTGTGATCCAGACCAGGTGGTCGATCGCTGCAAACTCAGTGCCGTAGGGCACGGTCGCGGTCACGAGGTCCTTCGTGACCCGGTCGGCGATGAACACGATTGCGGCGACCACCAGGAAGCCGATCCGGCCCGCGGTGATCGTCAGGCTCGCTTGAGGCCTATCCAGACG
>VBIA01000151.1 GCA_005879985.1 Chloroflexota bacterium
AGCGGATCGCCGGGCACGGCGATCGAGCGCAGCGGCTGGCGCACCTTGATGCGCGCCGCGTCGCGCGCCGCGTTGCCCGCCTCGACGATGCGCCGCGCCGCGGCCATCTGCTCCTCGAGGTTCGGGTCGAAGGCTTCCGCGTCCACGCTCGGGTAGTCGGCGAGGTGCACGCTTCGGCCGCCCGACAGGTTGCGGTGCATGGCGTCGCTTATGAACGGCGTGAACGGCGCGAGCAGCTGCGCGACCGCCGGATGTACCACTTCGACAGGTCGTCGACGAATGCGGCGATCGGCCGCGCGGCGCCGGTCACGTCATAGTCGGCGAGCTTCGAATCCACGGTCTTGACCAGGCCGGCGAGCCGCGACAGCAGCCAGCGATCCAGCACCGGCCGCTCGGCGAGGTGGATCGGAGGGCGCCCGGGATCGAAGCCGTCGACCACCGCGTAGTTGACGTGGAACGCGTAGCAGTTCCAGAGCGGCAGCAGGAACTGCTGCACCGTCTCCTTGAGCGCGTCGGCGCTGGTGCGATAGTTCTCGCCCACCGGCGCCGCGGTGTAGAAGTACCAGCGCACTGCGTCGGAGCCGAACGTGTCGAAGAGGTAGTTCGGGTCGAGCACGTTGCCGCGCGACTTCGAATGCTTCTGGCCTTTCGGGTCCACGACCAGGCCGAGGCAGATGACGTTGCGGTAGGCGTTCTGCTTGAAGAGCAGCGTCGAGATCGCCAGCAGCGAGTAGAACCAGCCGCGCGTCTGGTCGAGCGCCTCGCTGATGAAGTCGGCGGGGAACGTCTCCTCGAACAGCCTGGTGTCGTGCCGCGGGTGGCCGCGCTGCGCGAACGGCATCGCGCCGGAGTCGAACCAGCAGTCGAGCACTTCGGGCACGCGTCGCATCACGCCGCCGCAGTTCTCACACGCGATGGTGACCTCGTCGATGTACGGGCGGTGCAGGTCGAAGTCCTCCTTCAGCCCCAGCTCGGCCGCGGAGCTCACGCACTTCTGCTGCTTGCACTGCTCGCACACCCAGAACGGCAGAGGCGTGCCCCAGTAGCGCGAGCGCGAGATCGCCCAGTCGACGTTGTTCTCGAGCCAGTCGCCCATGCGCCCGGTCTTGACGTGCGCCGGCACCCAGTTGGTGTTCATGTTGTTGAACAGCAGCTCGGCCTTGTGCTTCGTTGTCTGCACGTACCAGGAATCGAGCGCGTAGTAGATCAGCGACGTGCTGCAGCGCCAGCACTCGGGGTACGTGTGCAGGATCGTCTCGGACTTGTAGAGCAGACCCCTTTCCTTCAGGTCGTGCTGGATCAGCGGGTTCGCGTCCTTCACGCCCATGCCCGCGAACTTCTCGACGTAAGGGAAGAAGTGGCCGGTCAGGTCGACCGTGTGCTCGAACGGGATGCCGAACGAGAGGCAGAGCTTCAGGTCGTCGACGCCGTACAACGCCGACGTGTGCACAACGCCCGATCCCTCGTCGGTGGAGACGAAGTCGGCAGGCACGACGTACTGCGCGTGGCCCTTCTCCGGCACCGAGTAGGTGTAGATCGGCTCGTACTCGAGGTCCACGAGCTGGCGGCCCTTCATCTTCTCGACGAGCTCGAACGGGCCGTCGAGGACGCCCGTGCGCGCCTCGGCGAGGATGAGGAACTCGCCGCCCTGTTTGACCTTCACGTAGTCGATGTCGTTGTCGACGGCGAGCGCGACGTTGCCGGGCAGCGTCCAGGGCGTGGTGGTCCAGGCGAGGATCGAGGTCTTCGGATCCTTCTTGAGCCGGAACCTGACGTAGATGCTGGGGTCGGGCACGTTGTCGCGATAGCCCATCGCGAGCTCATGGCTCGAGAGCGGCGTCGCGCATCGCGGGCAGTAAGGCGCGACGCGGAAGCCCTTGTATACGAGGCCCTGCTTCCACATCTCGCTCAGCGCCCACCACACGGACTGGATGTAGTCGGAGGTCAGCGTCCAGTACGCGTTCTCGTAGTCGAGCCAGAACGCCATGCGCCGGCTGAAGGCGGTCCATTCGTCGACGTACCGGTAGACGCTCTCGCGGCACAGCTTGTTGAAGCGCTCGACTCCTATCTCGTTTTCGATGTCGAACTTGCCGGAGATGTGCAGCTGCTTCTCGACCTCGAGCTCGACGGGCAGGCCGTGCGTGTCCCAGCCGGCCTTTCTTTCGACGTAGAAACCCTTCATCGTCTTGTAGCGACCGAAGAGGTCTTTGAAAGATCGCGCGAGGATGTGGTGCGTCCCCGGCTTTCCGTTGGCCGTGGGCGGGCCTTCATAGAACACGAAGCGCGGACGTCCCTCCCTGATCTTCAGCGACTGCTGGAAGGTCTTCTCGTCGCTCCACTTCTTCTGCAGCTGCGTTTCGAGCGTGGGGAAGCTGACCTTCTGGTCCACCTTCTCGAACCTGACGCTGCTTGGCGGGGTCTTGCTCTTGGTCATCTCGTATTCCAGACGTGCGTGTTCAGTCGCTTCCGTCTGGGACGAGCCCACAGGCCCGCGGTACCACCCAGATTCCCAAGGCAATCACGATCCCCACGAAATCAGAGGCTTCGCCGTGATTTCGCGGGGACCCCTAGTCCTCGGACACTCTTTGGGCTGCGGCTCGGGAGTGATCTCGACTCCGGGCTCGGCCGCCCGGCTCTCAGCTCTGCCAGGCTCTCTGTCGACCGAGGAGGCCGGGCCTACCCGTCTCCGTCAACGCCGCTTGTCGCGAAATTCTACCGATCAGCCGATGCTGCGGATGGCCGCGATGACGAAGAGGATCACCATGGTGACCACCAGCGGCGAAAGATCGAGGCCTGAGACGGGCGGGACCCAGCGCCGGACGGGCGCGAGCACCGGCTCGGTGGCACGAAAGACGAAGCGCTGCCACCCGCTCGTGGGGTACGGGCTGAACCACGAGAGCGCCGCGCGGACGAAAACGAGGATGAGCACGGCGTAGAGCGCGTACGTGAGGAGCGTCGTGATCAGGAGCATTCGTTGGTCATTCGGGTCGCGGTCCGAAGAGCACCTGGCCCAAGCGTAGCATCGTGCTTCCGGCCCTCAGGGCGGCCTCGAAGTCGCCGCTCATCCCCATCGAAAGCACGGGCAGCGCGCGTCCGATCTTCTCTTGCGCGTCGTCGCGCAGGCGTCTCAGTTCTTCGAAGGCTTGTGTTGGATCGCCGTGCGACGGGCCCATTGCCATCAGCCCTTTGAGGTCGAGTCGTTTTGCGATTTCGGTCGCGAGCGCGACGGTTTCGTCCGGCGCGACTCCGGATTTTTGCGGCTCGCGCGAGACGTTGACCTCGACCAGCACCGGCTGGCTGGGTTCGAAGCGTGCGATGTGCTCGGCCAGGCGCAGCGAGTCGACCGACTGGATGAGCTGAAAGCGGCCCGCCGCCATTCGCGCCTTGTTGGTCTGCAGGTGGCCGATCAGGTGCCATTCCGCGCCTTCGACCTCGGACATCTTCGTCAGCGCCTCGTGGACTCGGTTCTCGCCGAGCACGGTGAGGCCGGCGCTCAGCGCCGCGCGGCAGACCTCGGGACCGAAGCCTTTGGTCACCGCGACGATCGTGACGTCGTCTGGGTTCCGGCCCGCGCGCTCGATTTTTTCGCGGACCGCTCGCAGGTTTTGTTCGACGCTCACCGCAGCGCGACGATGGCGCCGAAACGCCTCCCGTCGGGGTCGCGGCGGTGCGAGGGGAGGGCTTCCGACTCCTTGGTGCAGAGGTCGAGGTTGAAGACGTCGCTGACGCCGGCCGCGTTGAGCTGTGCCGTGTTCGCCGCCGCGAGGTCGAGCAGGTAGCGCTCGCCGCTGCTCTGGTTGACGAAGGCGGGGTCGAAACGTTCGGCCACATCCGCGCCAACCTCGTAGCAGTTGCCGCAGATGCCGGGGCCGATGCCGGCTTTCACGTCCTCGGGTTGCGTGCCGAATTCCTTGGCCATCGCGGCGAGGGCGGCGGTTGCGACGTGCGCCTCGGTGCCGCGCCATCCGGCGTGGACGAGGCCGGCGGCGCGGTGCTTCGGGTCCCAGAGGACGATGGGGTAGCAGTCGGCGTAGGTGGCGAAGAGGGCGATGCCTGGGCGGTCGGTGATGAGGGCGTCGACGCCCTGGATCGATTCGGCCGGTGCGTCGACGCGTGCCACCTGCGCGCCGTGCACGGCGCCGGCGACAGTGAGGGTGTCGGGGTCGAGGTTCAGCGCGGCTGCGAAGCGGCGGCGGGATTCGCGGACGGCTTCGGGGTCCTTGGCGTGGGTTAGGCCTACTGAGCCCAGCTCCATCGTTGAGAAGCCGTGGATCAGGGCGTCGGCTTTCAGCTCTGGGATTTGGAGGACCGGGGACACGTGTTGAGAGTAGAGGACGTGTCGGGGGACGGACTGTGAAGAAGGGCTTGGTGGGCCGGAAGGGTGCCGGGTTGAATTTGGTTTGTAAATTGGGCTTGACAATACAAACGAATGTTCGTATACTCCTCGCATGGATTCGATGGCGGCGCTCAAGGCCGCTGTGAGTGCTTTCAGGGTCCGCGATCAGGCTGCTTTTACGACCACCGCGCGCGGCGAGGAGCTTCGCGAACTTCGCGAGGTTATCGACGCGCTGGAGGTGGAGTTCTCCTCCTCGGCGCGGGCATTTCAGCTACAGGGTGGGCACCTCGCCAACGGCTGCCCCGGCGTCGTTTCGTGGCTTAGGCAGAACTGCAAGATGTCAGGCACGTCCGCCGCCGATCGCGTTTGCGTTGGCAAGCAGCTTGAGGCTCTTCCCCACACCGCGAAGTCGTTGGCGAACGGCAGGCTCGGGTTCCAGTCCGCCGCGGCGATATGCCACCTGTACGAACAGGCCGCGGAGCAGCGTGAAAACCTCGTCGAAGAAGCGCTGGTGGTCCACGCGGAACAGATGGGCGTGGCCGAGGTGCGAGACCTGTGCAGGCGTGTGCGCTACGTGGTCGATCCTGAGGGCAGCCAGCGTGACGAAGAGTTCAACTTCAGCCGGCGGCGGCTGCACATCAGCGCGCTTTCGGACGGCATGCATGTAATAGACGCGATCCTCGATCCTGTCGGCGGGGCTGCTGTGAAGACGGCGCTGGAAGCGCTGGCCACAAGCGGCACCAGGGATGGCCGCAAGCACTCGCAGCGGATGGCGGATGCGCTGGTCGAGATGGCGCATCACGCGATGGACGAGGGCAAGCTGCCCACGAAGCGTGGGGTCAGGGCGCACCTGAACGTTTCCACGACGCTCGAGGCGCTTCAGGGTCTTCCCGGTGCCGGGGCGTCAGAGCTCGAGTCGATGCCGATCTCGCAGAAGACGCTGGAGCGGTTGTGCTGCGACTGCACTGTCTCGAGGGTGATGTTTGCGGAGTCGGTTCCGATCGATGTCGGCCGCGCGACGCGGGCGATCCACCCGGCGGCGCGGCGTGCACTTAGAGCGCGGGACAAGCACTGCAGGTGGCCAGGATGCGACCGGCCGATCAACTGGACGAGCCCCCATCACATCGAGTTCTGGGGTCGCGGCGGGCCGACAACTCCGCCCAACCTGCTCTCGCTGTGCTGGTTCCACCACCGGCTGGTGCATGAAGGCGGATGGCAGGTGGTGAAGGCCGGGGAGGAGTATCGGTTCATCCCGCCACAGCAAATGTCGGTGCTGAAAGAGTGGCGGGCGCGCGGACCGGGGTACAGCCGGGCCGCTTAGGGGCGGCGCGAGCTGAGGACCTGCTCGATCTCCCGCTTGACCTGCTGGAGGTCCATGAACTCCCGGTAGACGGAGGCGAAGCGGATGTACGCGACCTCGTCCAGGTCGCGGAGGCGTTCCATGACCATCTCGCCGATTTCGCCGCTTGGGATCTCCACGCGGCCGGAGCGGCGGAGCTCGGCTTCGATGTCGTCGACGATGGCGCGCAGGCGCTCCGGGGAGATGTCGCGCTTTTCGGTCGCCTTCTTCAACCCGTTGAAGAGCTTCTGCGGGTCGAAGTCCTCGCGGCGCCCGTCCTTCTTGGTGACGAAGAAGGGCACCGTCTCGATGCGTTCGTACGTGGTGAAGCGCTGCCCACACTGAAGGCACTCACGCCGGCGTCGAATCGCCTCCCCCACCTCGGAGTCGCGCGAGTCGACGACCTTTAGATCGTGATGGCCGCAGTACGGGCAGCGCACAGTTGAATTCAGTATTCCTACATTCGGTTCCGGAGAAACGCGGGGATGTTGATGTCGCCCAGCTCCTCGGCGCCGAACTCCGGCCGCTCGAGGATGGGCTTGCGGCCCTGCTCCTGCTTGGCCTCGGTGTGGGTCTTGCCGGCGAAGCCGGTGGCGATGACCGTGATCTTGATCTCGCCCTGCATGGTGTCGTCGCGGACGACGCCGAAGATGATGTTGGCGTTAGGGTCGGCGGCTGACCGCACGATCTCGGCGGCCTTCTGGACCTCCATCAGGGTGATGTCCTTGCCCGCAGTGATGTTGAAGAGGATGCCCTTGGCGCCGTCGATCGACGTCTCGAGCAGTGGGCTGGAGACCGCCTGCTTGGCGGCGTCCTCGGCCCGCGAGTCACCCGCGCCATGCCCGATGCCCATGAGCGCCTCGCCGGCGTTCTCCATGATCGCCTTCACGTCGGCGAAGTCGAGGTTGATGACGCCCGGCTGGGTCACCAGGTCGGAGATGCCCTGCACGCCCTGCCTCAGGACGTCGTCCGCCATGCGGAATGCTTCCTCGAGCGTCGTCTTGGAGGAAGCGACCTGGGCCAGGCGGTCGTTCGGGATGACGATCAGCGCGTCCACCTGGCTGCGCAGGGCCCTGATGCCCTCCTCAGCGGTGTCGTTGCGAATCCGGCCCTCGAAGCCGAACGGTCGCGTGACCACACCGATGGTCAGCGCGCCCTGCTCCTTGGCCTGCTGCGCGACGATGGCCGCCGACCCGGTGCCGGTTCCCCCGCCCATGCCGGCGGTGATGAACACCATGTCCGAGTCCTTGACGACCTCGGACAGCTCGGCGCGGCTCTCGTCCGCCGCGTCGCGCCCGCGCGTCCAGTCGCCGCCGGCGCCCAGGCCGCGGGTGAGCTTGCTGCCCATCTGCACCTTGATGTCGGCCTGGCAGCGCTCGAGGGCCTGCTTGTCCGTGTTGACCGCGATGAACTGAACCTTGAGCGCCTTCGAGATCATTCGATTGACCGCGTTGCCACCGCCGCCGCCGCAGCCGACGACCTTGATGCGCGCTCGCCCCTCGTGCAACTCGCTTTCTCTCATTGGGATGACGTGGTCCTCCTTCGTTCGTTCTTTGGCCATGGCGAGCTCCAGCTGGTTGCGTGTGTGTTCTCTAGAAAAAATCGCGCAGCCACCTCACTGTTTTTTGATATGTCGAACCTAAGGTCACCGACTGCCGGCCGTTGGCGTAGCTGCGCATGTGCGCGTGCGAGCCCCACTTGACCAGCCCAGCCGCGACGGCAAACGACGGGCCCTGGCAGCGATCCGCGAGCCCGACCATTCCTGTCGGCTGGCCGAGACGGACCGACGCGTCGAACACCGTTTGCGCCGCGTCCGTGGTGCCCATGAGGCGCGATCCGCCTCCACTGACCACCACGCCCGCGGGCAGCAGCCCCTCGAATCCGCACTTCCGCACCTCATCGCGCGACATGACGAAGATCTCCTGCATTCGCGGCCCGATGATCTCGGCGAGGAAGCGACGCGGCAGCGCCTGGATGCGGTCGCCGCCCACCTGCCGCACCTCGACCTTCTCGCCGTGGTCGATGACGTCGGGCAGCGTGTGGCCGTAGTTGAGCTTCAGGCTCTCGGCCTCGTCGAGCGTGGTGCGCAACCCGATCGCGATGTCGCTCGTGACGTGATTGCCGCCCACTGGCAGCACCGCGATGTGGCGCGCGGAGCCTTCGTTGTAAATCGTGACGGCGGTGGTGCCGGCGCCGATGTCGACGAGGCAGACACCGAGCTCGACCTCCTGCTGCGTGAGCACCCCCTCGCCCGCGGCGAGGCCGCTGCACACCACGTCTTCGACGTCGAAGCCCGCGCCGTGCACGCACTTGATGACGTTCTGCAGCGCGGTCTGAGCGCCCGTGACGATGTTGGTCTCGACCTCGAGGCGCTGGCCCGTCATGCCCACCGCGTCGCGCACGCCCTCCTGCCCGTCGACCGTGTAGCCGCGCGGGATGACGTGAATGACCTGGCGGTCGGAGGCGATGCTGACCGCGCGCGATCCCTCGACGACGCGCTGCACGTCGTCCTCGCCGATCTCGCGGTCGGAGCGCGCGACGGCGACGACGCCAGTCGAGTTCTGGGACCAGATGTGCGTGCCGCCCAGCGAGACGACCACGGATTCGATGCGCTGGCCGGCCATGCGCTCGGCCGACACGGCGGCGAGCTGGATGGCCGCGATGGTTTTGTCGAGGTTGACAACGACGCCCTTGCGCAGCCCGTCGCAGCGCGCCTCGCCTACGCCGACGACGCTGACAGCCCCGCCGACGTCATCCGACTCGGCGATGATCACGGCGACCCGGCTTGTGCCCAGGTCGAGACCGACGGTTTTCTTCCGCCGTGACAAGACTGTGCTGCGATGCCTCCTGGAACGTTGGGATTACGAGGGCGGGTTGACGGGATTATAGAGGCTGCCGGGGTCTCATGGACCAGATTTTGTGGGTCGCTTGTTGGCCGAGGCCAGCGCTTGTGTGTGGCCTACAGCGGCGCTATCAGAGATAGTGGCGCCGGATCGCTCCGAGATTGTTAAAGATTCGCACCCCAAAAGCGACTATCGCCGCGATGCTGAGATCGACACCCAGCTTGTCACCGAAGAACGTCAGGCCGGCGGCCAGGGCCATGTTCGTGACCAGGCCGCTGAAGAAGACGCGCGGCTCGAACGAGCCGGCGATGTAGGCCTTGAAAGCGCCGAAGATCGAGTCGAGCGCCGCCAGCAAAGAGATGGCGGTGTAGCGCGCGTACGTGATCGGGATGGTGACCGGCGACAGGATCCCGAGCAGCGCGCCGAGGAGCGCGAACAGGATCGCGATGACGATTACTTGCATGCGGGTGCGGGTGTAGGTGCGGGCGTCGGCTTCCCGCCCGGTGATGGACTCGGGGGCACGGGCTCCTTCGACTTGAATGCGGCCGCAGGCTCGGACGCGTTCATCACGTTGATGTAGTCAAGGTCCGTCGAGTTGTAGTTCACGCTGCCCGCGATCGCTTTCAAGGCTGCCAGTTTGTCACGAAGCGATGCGAATTCCTCGGGGGTCAGCACGCGACCGAAGTAAGCCTTCCAACCGCGCGCCGTGACCATCGTCAGGGCGCCGCACGAGTCGACGATGAACATCGACACCTGCTGCCCGATGAGGCCCGGCAGCCCGCGCTGGATGTTGACGAGCGCGATGAGCAGCTGCGGGTCGAGAGGGCGGTCGCCGACTTTCGGATCACGGCCGCTCGGACCCTGGATGTTGACGAGCAATCCGGCATTCGGCGCAGGACCGAGGAGCACCGCC
>VBIA01000211.1 GCA_005879985.1 Chloroflexota bacterium
CAGGTCGTCACCACGCTGCCGGCCGAACCGCAGCCGCCGCCTGAAGAGGCGACGATCCACGTCGCGTATCCGGCCGCGGCCGCGCCGTCTGAGCCGTTCGCGCCGCCTGAACCGGGGAACGTTCCCGCGGAGCCGACCTGGGGCGAGGCGCCCATGCCCGAGCCGCCGCCGGTCGCTCCGGCCTGGCATGAGGAGGCGGCGGCCGCGGCAGCCCCGACGTGGGAGGAGCCGCCCTCGGCAGCGCCTGGCTCGACCTGGGACCAGGAACCTGCGCCCACCGCGCCGCCTCCGCAGCCCTCGAGCGGCTCGACGGTCGTGGCCTGGCCGGGATCATCCGCTGCGGCTGCGGCTCAACCCGAGCCGGCGTTCGACGGCGGCGGGCCGGAGGCCGCGACCTCGATCATGCCCGCCTGGTCGCCGCCACAGGCCAACGCCACCAAGGAGACTCTCGCGCTGCACGCGCTGCAGCCGGAGCCGTCAGCTCAGGGCGAGCCGCCCGCGAGGCTGACGTTCGAGACCGGACCGTTCGCGCGCCGCGTGGTCGGAATCCCTGACTCGTCGGCGACCGTGGGTCGCGCGCCCGACAACGACATCATCATCAGCGACCCCGCGACCTCCGGCCACCACTCCCGGATCGAGGTTCGCGCGGGCGCCTACTGGATCAGTGACCTCGGCAGCACGAACGGGACGCTCGTCAACGGCGAGCCGATCATCGACAAGCAGATCGACCATGGAGACGTGATCTCCATCGGCCAGAACACGATCCGCTTCACCCTCCGCTCGTAGCCGCCAGAGCCGTACATTCGGCTGCGGCCTCGCGCAGCCTGGCGGTGAAGTCCTCGACGTCCGGCACGAGGCCAGGGTCCGCGGTCAGCCCGAAGTAGGCCTCGCCGTTGTAAGAGACGATCGCCACGCCCAGGCCCATCGTCGGGTACAGCGGCGCGAACGGCCAGACCTCGAGCAGCTGCGCGCCGCCTGAGTAGAGAGGGAACTGCGGACCGGGGACGTTGGTGACGTTGATGTTCGCGCCGGCCTGCGGGTTGGACATCAGCCGGCCCGCAAGCACCAGCAGGCTCGGCGGCGCCCAATCCGCGAGCCCGGCGAGCTTGTCCGCAGCCACCGCCTGGCGCGTTCGCTTGAGGTCGCCGGTGGTGATGTTGATGCGGCGCAGGCGTTCCTCGATGGTGACGTTGCCGGTCGGCAGCTCCAGCACCATTCCGCTGATCTGATTGCCGGCGCGGCCATGATCCTTGTCGCTGCGCACGCTCACCGGGCAGAACACGCGCACCTTCTCGGGCACCAACCCGCCGCGCGCGGCGAACCAGCGGTGCAGGCCCTCCGACACGACCGCGAGCACCGCGTCGTTGACCGTGCAGCCATAGCGCTCCTTCAGCGCCTTGAACGCGGCAAGCGGGACCTTGAGGCCGCGTCCGGTTCTTTGCGGGCCGATCTTGCGGTTGAAGAAGAGGTCCGGCCGCCGCGTCGCCATCTTGCCGCCGAGCTTCCACATGCCGGTCCAGGGCAGCGAGCGCGTCTTCCACACGGCCGGCAGCACGCTGCGCTCGCCGCTACGCGTCGTGCGCACGTCCCAGAGCAGCGGGCGGATGAGCTGCCAGTTGGATGGCTCCGGCCGCGGCGTCCATGGCTGCGACGGCGGATCGGGCGTGTAGCCCTCGGGCGTCGGGTCCAGCAGCAGCGTAAGGATGTCGACGCTCGACACGCCGTCGACCATCGCGTGGTGCGCGCGGTTGACGATCACGACCTTGCCGTCGCGAAGACCGGTGACGATCGTCATCTCCCAGAGCGGGCGCCGCATGTCCAGCGGGCGGGCGAGGATGCGCATGACCTGGCGCCGCAGCTGCGCGCCTTCGCCCGGCGGGGGCAGGACCTCGCGCCTGATGTGCTGGCCGAGGTCGAAGTGCGGATCGTCGACCCAAACGGGGTGCGCGAGGTTCAGCGGGACGCGGTGGATCCGCTGGCGGTAGCGCGGTACGAGATGGATGCGCTCGCGGACTGTCTCTTCGACGCCGGCGGCGCCGCGGCCACCTGGGACTCGCGAGCCGCCTTCGAACACGTAGACGGTGCCGAGGTCGAGCGGCGTTTCGGCCCGCTCCGCGTAAAGGAACCAGGCGTCCCTTGCGGAAAGCGGTTCGAAGAAAGCGTTCGGCCCCGGCATGCCCGAATCGTAGGCCTGTAACCTTCTGGCTTGAACCGGTCGGTCCGGGAGGAGGTTTTTCATGGCGGTCAAAGCTTTTTCCAGCGAATGGGCCTCGGCGTTCAAGGACGAGGTCAACAAGTCGAGCGTTTACCAGCAAGCGGGGAAGGGCTGGAAGTGGACAGTGGGCCTTGTGGTCGAGGCGGAGCCGGACAAGCACTTCCCTGAGGCGAAGGGCATCGTGATGGACCTGTACGACGGCAAGGCTCGCAACGTCACGGTGGGCGGCGCCGCGGACGCGCAGAAGTGCGACTTCGTCATCACGGCGCCGTACACCCGGTGGAAGGAAGTCGCCACCAAGCAGCTCGACGCGACGAAGGGCATGCTGCAGGGCAAGCTCAAGC
>VBIA01000122.1 GCA_005879985.1 Chloroflexota bacterium
GCATCGATCGCATCGACGTGCTTCGCCACGGCGACGTGCGGCAGGGGCGGCTCTACTACCTGCGAGGCAAGGTCGGCAAGGGCGCGCGCATCCGCGAGCGACGTGGTGCGGTGGCGGCTGTGGCCGAAGAGGCCGAGGCCGGGCCGCCCGAAACCAGCGAAAGCGCCAAGGAAGACAAGGAATAGCACAGCTAGCGTGGCGGGGTTGGCTCGGCTCGGCCGGGCCAAGACTCCGGGCTACTGGTTTGCAGCCAAGCGTCATGGGGCGAGGGGGTTTCCCGCAAGGGGGACCTGTCCCCCTTGCGCTCGTGCTTGTTAAGGGCGTCTTGAGCCCGCGCCCGGTTCGCAGGTAATCTCGGTCCGATGGGCAGGCCGATGCTCTGGCGTTACGAGCGCATGGCGAGCGCCATGGGCTACCAGGTCGTGGCGGGTGTCGACGAGGTCGGCATGGGCCCGCTCGCGGGCCCCGTCGTCGGCGGGGCGGCCGTGCTTCCGATCGGAGTGAAGATCTCGGGCCTCGACGACTCCAAGCTGCTCAGGTTCGCCGAGCGAGAGCGACTCGACGCGATCATCCGCCGAAAGGCGGTCGCCGTCTCGGTCTGCGCGGTCGACCACGCCCAGGTGTGCAGCCTCGGCCTGACTCGCGCGCGCCACCTCGCGACGGCGGGCGCCGTGGCCGGCCTTGGCGTACCGGCCGAGTACCTGCTGGTCGACGCGTTCGACGTGCCGTATGCGCCGCTGCCTCAGATGGCGGTGGTGAAAGGCGACCGGACTTGCGCTTCGATCATGGCCGCGAGCATCGTGGCCAAGGTCGCGCGGGACCGGGCCATGATCGAATACGACCGCATGTACCCGGGTTATGGGTTCGCCGGCCACAAGGGATACGCCACCCGGGCCCACAGGTCGGCCATCCTCCGCCTCGGCCCGAGCCCCATTCATCGCACGACGTGGGCCCCGTTCCGCGCGTTCATCAACGCCGCCAACTAGGGAACGCCGGGGAGAAGGCCGCAGCCGAGCTGCTGACGCGGCGAGGCTACGAGCTCGTCGGCGCGGGCTTCACAGCGCGGCGAGGCGAGATCGATCTCGTGTGCCGGCGCGGCGACGACCTGGTGGTGGTCGAGGTGAAGACCCGGACCACCGATGCGTTTGGCACGCCGCTCGAAGCTGTCGGCGCGCGCAAGCGCAAGGCCCTGAAGGCTGCGGCGGCCGAATACCGGGCGCTGGCCGATTGGCGCGGGCGCATCCGCTTCGCCGTGGTCGGGCTCACCGGCGACCCGGCGAGCGGTTTCACGGCTGAGCTGGTCGAGGACCCGTTTGAGTGATCGCGCCAGGCATCCGGAAGTGTCGATCCAGCTCCGAGGCGTAGCTGCGGCCGATCGTGTCGGCCTGACGGAGCAGCCAGTCGTCGAAACGTCGCGTGCCCTGCGGCGGCTCGTCGGACACGAGCAGCTCCATCATCAAGCCCTTCACCTCTTCGGACGTGAGGATCACATCGCGCAGGAAAACGCCCATCAGCTTGCCCGCCAGGGTGACCAGCGACGGGGGTAGGTACATATAAGGGGGCCTGCGCCTGACGGCGATGGCGATCTGGTCGACCAGCTCGGTGTAAGCGAGGATCTCCGGACCGGCGGCGTCTACGGTGATGTTCCCCTCATGCCGCGCGGCGTTGACCGCGATGTCGGCCACGTCTTCGATGTCGACCGGCTGAAGGCGGTAGTGGCCGAGCCCCGGTATCCCGAACACGGGCATGTTCCTGAGCATCCACGCGATGTTGTTGATGAGGATGTCGCCGGGTCCGAACACGAGCGTCGGCCGGACGATCGCCCACTTCAGGGTCGACTCGCGCACGAGCTCCTCGGCGCGCGCCTTGCCGGCGTAATACGGCAGGGGAGAGTCGAGCGATGGATTGCTCACGCTGATCTGCACGAACTTGCGCACGCCGGCGGCCTCGGCCGCGGAGATGAGGATTCGCGTGTTGGCGACGGCAAGGTCGAAATCGAGGCCGCCGTGCGGGAACCGCACCCAGTAGGTGTTGTAAAGCACGTCGACGCCGCGCAGCGAGGCAATGAGCCGGGATCGATCGTCGAAGCGCAGCGGCTCGACCTCCACCGCGGCTTCCACGTCCTCGGCGCCGGGCCTGTGCGAGTGGTTGGTGAGCGTGCGCACGCGGCGCCCTTCTGCGAGCAGCCGGCGCGCGATGAACCGTCCCGTGTAGCTGAAGGCTCCGGTGACCGCGTCGATGAGGGCCTGCTGCTCCTGCATCAGAAAGGAAAGCGAGTCAGGTCGTATGCGAGCGTGCCGGGCTTCACGTGCCCGCTGATCACGACTCGTGGACGGTGGCGCACGGCTTCGGCGGGATGCACCTCGGGCCGCAGCGAGTTGAAGATGGGAAAGCGCAGCGTGCCGTCGGGCGACCACTCGGAATAGCGGACGCTCACCACCAGCTCGGGCCGGCACCAGCGCACCGGCTTGACCATGATCGGCGGCGGGTCGAGCGGCGACGTTTCGCTTGCGAGCTCAGCGAGACGGGTCCTGACGAACTTGGCTGCATCGTCGTCCCAGCCGCCGCCCACGGTTCCGCACGGCAGCAGCCTCCCGTCTTCGTAAAAGCCGACCACCAGCGCGTCGTATGGGCGCTCGCCCATCCACCCGACGACCACGAAGTCGTCGGACTTGACGGCTTTGACTTTGAGCCAGAACGGGCTCCGCTGTCCCGGCACGTAGGGGCTCTGCTTGTGCTTGGCCACCACGCCTTCGAGGCCGCGCTCGAGGCATGCCTCGAAAAGCTCCACTCCGTCTTCGTCGATGTGATCGGGCACGAAGATGTGTCCGCCGGCCTCGACCGTCTTCCGCAGGCGCGCGCGGCGGCGGGTAACGGGCTGCTTGAGCAGCGGCTTCTCCTCGAGATAGAGCGCGTCGAACGCGAGGTAGGCGACGGGGATCTGCTCGCGCAAGGCGGCGCCGCCGGCGAGACGTTGGCGCAGCCGGTGATAGTCGGGCCGCCCATCGCGATCGGTGGCGACCACCTCGCCGTCGATGACGCTGCCCGGCGGCACCCGCGATGCGGCGGCCGTCACCTCGGGCACGACCGCCGTCAGGTCGTTGAAGCCTCGGTCGTGAATGTGGACCTTGCCGTGCGGGTCGCGGAAGAGGAGGCAGCGCAGGCCGTCCCACTTGACCTCGAAGATGTAGTCGACCGAGCTGAAAGGCGCCTCCGCCGATGCGGCCTGCATGGGCCGCACCTCGCTCGGGAAACTCTCGAGTTCGATCTGCAGCTGGCCAGGCGGAGCGTCAGCCACGCCCACGAGATTAGACCCGAACGGCCGAGACCCTCCGTCAGGAGGCTTTACGACGCGCCCGCTTCGCTTCCGCCGGCTGCGCTTCCTTGCCGCGCGCCGACCGGCTCTTCTTGGCGGCCTCGACCGACGCACGCAGCGCTTCCATCAGGTCCATGACCTTGGCGGTCTGCGGCGCAGGCGGCGCCTCGATGACCTCGCCGTCGATCTTGGCCTGGACGACGCGCATGACCGCCTCGCGGTATTCGTCCTTGTAGCGCTGCGGGTCGAAGCTGTCGGCCAGGCTCTCGATGAGCGCCTTGGCCATCTCCAGCTCCTTCGGGTTGATCTTCACGTCGCCCTCGAGGCCCTTGAGGCCCTCGGTCGTGCGGATCTCGTCGGGCCAGTTCAACGTGTTCATGAGCAGCCCGTTGCCGTTTGCATGAAGCGCGCAGAGATGCTCGCGATCGCGCAGCGCGATCTTGGCGATGGCCATGCGGCCGGTCGCCTCGAGCGCCTTGCGCAGGAGGTGGTACGGCTTCTTGCCGAGCTCTTCGGGCTCGATGAAGTAGGCGTTCTTGAAGTAGAGGCCGGGCTCGATGTCCTCCGCGGGCACGAACTCCTGGATGTCGACCGAGTGCGCGGTCGCGAGGGGCAGGTTGTCGAGGTCCTTGTCGTCGATGATCACGTATCGGTCGCGTCCGACCTCGAATCCCTTGAGGATCTCGCCGTAGCTGACCTCGTGCTCGCCCTCGGGGCACCAACGCTTGTAGCTGATGGGCGACTTGTGCTCCGGACAGAGCTGCCGGAACGAGACCTTGGCGCTGGCTTCGGTCGCGTTGTACAGACGGATGGGGATGGAGACCATTCCGAATGAGACGACGCCTTTCCACATCGATCGCGGCATGACGGGGAGTTTACCTCCTGGAGCGAGTCGCCCGGCTACCTTTTGTAGGCGGAGGGATCAAGCGCCAACATCGCGCCTCCCCATCATCAACGCGGAAGCGACGAAGCCCACCGCCACGACGAGCAGCATGATCACGAGCCCTGTGACGTCCACGCCCGAGCTGAGCGGCTGGCCGTAGAGATGAAAGGCCGACAGGTCCTGCGTCCAGGTCGGCCAGTGGAAGATCGGGGCCAGCTGCACGATGAAGTAGCTGACGAACGCGAAGCCGCCGAGCAATCCCACGGTCGCGCGAGGCAGCAGTGAGGCGAGCAGCGCGCCGATCGCCGCGAAGAACATCGCCATCGCCACGAGCAGCAGCGAGGCGGCGATGAGCCGGCCCTGGTTGAGGTCGATCGACTGCACATGCGATTCGATCCCGACCGCCACGCCGCTCACCGCCGCGATCACGAGCGCGCCGATCATCGCGACCGTCGCTCTCTCGATGAGGACGCCGCGACGTGAGATGGGGCTGCTCAGCAGGGCTTCGAGGCGCCCGTCCGTGTCCTCGGCCGACCATCGCGCCACCTGCGCGATCGCGTAGCCGGCGATGAGCAGCTGGGCGAATCCGAACCAGATGAAGCCGAGAAACGACGGATAGACGCCGCCGGTGATGAAGACGTTGAAGTATGGCCGCAGCTGGGCGAGCGCCAGGAGTGGCTCGACCATGCTCCTGGTGAGGATGACCATCAACACGCCAAGCAACGCGACGCCCGCGGTCCATGCGGCGAGGCCCGCGCGGCGGTCGTACAGGTCGCGCAGGACAGGCACGCGCCACACCGGATTTCTGTCCGGCTCGCGCACCACGGGATGAGGGGCGACAGGGATCCTGACGAGCGGTGATCCGACGTCGCGGTATGAAAATGCGACTGCGGCGGCGACGGTCATGAGAGCGGCGCTGCCGAAGAGAACCTCGACACCGCGCACGTCGAACGCGCCGGCGGGCGCGAGTGGCTGGCTCAGGTCGTAATAGCGAAACGGGGAAAGCCAGCGCCAGCCGGAAAGCTGATCGAGCTGCCGGCTGAGGCTGTTGAGGAGAAACAGTCCGAGCATCACGATCGCGGATGCTGCTGTCGCGTACCGGCTGGCGGCGAACTGGCAGACGAGCAGCGTGAGCGCGTAGCAGCTGAGGGCGAGGGCGAGGAGATTGACGCTCACACCGGCGAGCGAGTCGATGCCTATGGACTCATGCGCACCCGACACGCCCACGACCACCCCGACAGCGGCTGCCGTCACCGCCACGACGCAGCCTGCCGCGAAACTGAGGATCCGCGTGACCAGCGCATCGGCGCGCGCGGTGCCGGTCGCGAGGATCTGCTCGACCATTCCGCGCTCCTCATCACCGCGCGCCGCGCCGTACGCGGACACGAGAGCCCAGATAGCGAACAGGATCGCGAAGAAGCTGTACGCGCGCCACTGGACGTAACCGCCGACCGTGTCGGGTCGAATTGGCGCGGCGATCAAGACTGTGAACTGCGCCGCGAGCTGCGCCATCGACCGCCCGAATGCCGCGCGCTCGGCGGGCGTGTGACCCACGACCTGGTAGAAACCGACTGACTGCAGGAGCGTGAGCGTGAATGCGAGCGTCGAGAAGCCCGCAATGCCCCAGCGCGTGAGCCTAAGGGAGTAGAGGAAGCTCACTGCGCTCCTGGTAGTACTCGAGGAACATCTCCTCGAGGCTTGGCTCTCGGCTGACCAGGTTTGTCACCTCCGCGCCGTGCAGCGCGTCGAGGAGAGGCGCGAAGCTGCCATGCACCGTGCAGGTGACAATGTGGCCCTCGACTTTGACGTCGGTGACTCCCTCGGCGTGCCGCATGGCCTTTTCGGGAATGTCGCTGCCATCCGCGAACTCGAGCTCGACATGGTGGAAACGGATGCGATGCAGCTCCGCCAGGTCGGCGACCCTTACGAGCCGCCCCGCGCGGATGATCCCGACCTGGTCGCAGACGTGCTCGACCTCGGAGAGGACGTGCGACGAGAGGAAGACCGTGGCGCCGCTGTCGCGCTCCTCGCGCAGCAGGCGGTAGAACTCCTGCCGGTTGAGAGGGTCGAGTCCGCCGGTGGGCTCGTCGAGGATGAGCAGGTCTGGCGCGTGCATGAACGCAAGCACGATGCCGAGCTTCTGCTTGTTGCCGCTCGAGTACTCGCGAAAGCGCCGGCCCAGGTCCAGGTCGAACCTGTCGCAGAGGCCGCTCACGCGCTTCGCATCCACACCGCCCCGCATGCCGCCGAAGTAGGCGACGATCTCCGTGCCCGTCATGCCGCCGAACTGTGGGATGTCGCCGGGCAGGTAACCGACCCGCTTCTTGACCTCGACGGCGTCGCGCATGCAATCGATTCCGAACACGTGGGCGGATCCGGAGGTGGGCCGGATCATGCCCATGACGCAGCGGATGGTCGTGGTCTTGCCCGCGCCGTTCGGCCCGAGATAGCCGAAAACCTGCTGCGGATGGATTACGAGGTCGAGGTCGAACAACCCGTGGCCGCCGCCGTAGTCCTTGGTCAAGCGCGAGGTGCTGAGCGCCGCAACAGCCATGGGCGCAGCATATAAGCCGGCATGTTCCTGGGCGACCTCGAGCTGCATCTTCTGATCGCCTCGCACTGGAAGGCCGACGGCGGCCTGATGTTCGGCGTCGTGCCCAAAGTCATGTGGGAGAAGCACAAGCCCCCCGACGGGAACAACCTGATCGACTGCGCCTGCGTCTGCGTGATTGCTCGCATCAACGGACGCGTCATTGTTTGCGAGACGGGCATCGGGACCAAGCTGAGCGAGAAGCGCGCCCAGCAGGTTGTGCTGCGCGAGCCGGAAGGGTTGCTGCACGCGCTGCACCGGCTGGGCATCCGGCCCGACGAGGTGGACGCGGTCGTCACCACGCACCTGCATTGGGATCACGCCGGTGGGCTCACGAGGCGCGGTGAGGGCGGATCGTTTGAGCTCACGTTTCCGAAAGCGCGGCACTTCATCCAGAACAGCGAGTGGGACTTCGCGCTGCACCCCGACGTGCGCAGCGACAGCGCTTACATTCCCGACGACTTCACGCCATTGCTGGATGGGCACAAGCTGGTGGAGTTCATCGACGGGAGCGCCGAGGTGTTGCCCGGTGTGGAAGTGCGCCACGTGGGCGGGCACACGCCCGGCAGTCAGGTGGTGATGCTGCGCTCGGGCGAGTTCGCGTGCGTGGTGACCGGCGACGTCGTCGGCATGACACCGCACCTGCGGGTGCCCTGGACGATGTCGGCAGACCTCGATGCGCTGCAGCTGCTGGAAGAGAAGGCGCGCCTGCTCGACGAGGCGCAGAAGCACCGCTGGCTGCTGGTGCTGAGCCACGAGGCTGACCAGCCTGCCGGCTACATCGAGACCGATGGAAGGTGGCGTCCGGAGCCGCGGCTGAGCTAAGCCCGTCTTAACAGGCGGGGCTGCGCTCCGCGCGGTCAGCCGCTACGTTGCCCCTCGATGCTCGCAAGCGTGGACTCATGCCTGCTCGCCGGCATGGAGGGCAGGCTCGTCGAGGTGCAGGCGGACGCCGCCAACGGCGACCCGCACTTCTTTCTCGTGGGCCTGGCGTCGGCGTCCGTGAAGGAGGCGCGTGATCGAGTGCGTTCGGCGATCCGCAACAGCGGCATGCGGTTTCCGCAGCGACGGCTCACGGTCAACCTGGCGCCGCCTGAGATGCGCAAGGAAGGGAGCTGCCTCGACCTTCCGATCGCGGTCGCGATCCTGCTGGCGCACCAGGGCCTCAAGCCGCCGCCCCGATCCGCCTTTCTCGGCGAGCTCGCGCTGGACGGGACGGTGCGGCACGTCGACGGAGTGTTGGTGGCCGCGCGCTGGCTGCGCAGGCGCGGATACGAGCAGATCTTCGTGCCACACGCCGACGCGGGTGAGGCAGGTTTCGTAGACGGCATCGACGTGATCCCGTGCCTCGACCTGGCCGGCGTCATGCGGCACCTGACCGGCGTCGAACCGATACCTGCCGTCCTCACGCGTCCGCCAGACGTGGAACCGTTGCGATCCACAGAGCACGACCTTGCCGAGGTGCACGGGCAGGAGGAGGCGCGGCGTGCCCTGGAGATCGCGGCGGCGGGCGGCCATCACGTGCTCATGTCCGGCCCGCCGGGCGCTGGCAAGACGATGCTGGCGCGCTGCCTGCCCGGCATCCTGCCGCCCCTCGAGCTTGGTGAAGCCCTGGAGGTCGCGCAGGTGCGCAGCCTGCTGGGCGAGCTGCCGCCGGGCAGGCCCGTGGATTGGGTCAGGCCGTTTCGCGCTCCGCACCATGGCATCTCGTTGGCGGGCCTGATAGGTGGGGGCTCGGGTCTTGCGAATCCTGGCGAGATATCCAGGTCTCATCACGGAGTGTTGTTCCTCGACGAGCTGGCGGAGTTTCAGTCGACCGTGCTGCAGGCGCTGCGGCAGCCGATGGAAGCCGGGCGCGTGGCGATCACCAGGTCGGGAGGCTCGGTCGTGTATCCCGCGCGATTCACCCTGGTCGCCGCCACCAACCCGTGCCCGTGCGGATGGGCTGGTGACGTGCGCCGTGCATGTCGCTGCACGCCGGCCGCGATTGACTCGTATCAGCGCAAGCTCTCAGGCCCGCTGCTCGACCGCATCGACCTGAAGGTGAACGTGCGTCGCGTGCCGCCGGCGCTGCTCGCGAGCGAACCGGTGGGCGAAGCGTCGGAGCCCGTACGCGAGCGGGTCATCGCGGCGCGCCGGCGCCAGCACGAGCGACAGGGTTGTTTGAACGCGATGCTCAAGCCGGCGCGGCTGCGCGCACACGCTTCGCTGGAGCCGTCCTCGCGCCGGACGCTCGAGCGATGGGCGGACCAGCAGGGCTTGTCGGCGCGCGGGTTTCATCGCGCCTGGCGGGTCGCGCGGACGGCCGCCGACCTCGACGCCTCGGAGCGCATCGACGACAGGCACGTTCTCGAAGCGCTCGGCTACAGGCTGCACGATGCCGCGGCCTGAGGTCGCCGGGCTGCGTTCGCGCGGCCGCTGGCCGCCGCCCGCCGGGCCGCGCGTTGCGCTGGTCGGCTCGCGAAGGCCGTCGCCGTACGGCGAGGCCGTGGCGGAGCAGCTGGGTTGCCACCTCGCGGCCGCCGGCGTGATCGTGATCAGCGGGCTCGCGCTCGGCATCGACGCGGCAGCCCACCGCGGAGCCCTGAACGGCGGCGGCACGACGGTGGCTGTGATGGGAACCGGCGTGGACCTTGTCTATCCGGCCGCCCACAGCCGCCTGGCCGAGGACATCCTCGCCTCGGGCGGCGCCCTGGTCAGCCAGTTCGCCGATGGCACCCAGCCCCGGCGCGGCAACTTTCCCGCGCGCAACTGGACCATGGCGGCGCTGTCGGACGCGGTGGTGGTCGTGGAGGCGGCCGAAGGCTCTGGCGCGCTCATCACCGCGCAGGCGGCGCTCGAGCTTGACCGGGAGGTCCTGGCGGTCCCGGGCAGCATCTTCTCGCCCTTGTCGGTGGGCGCCCACGGGCTCATCCGGGACGGTGCCGGCCTGGTCCAGAACGCAAGAGACGTGTTGGCGGTCCTCGGCGTGCAGCTGGAGGTGCTGGATGACCCGCTCAAGCCGCCCCCGGGGGTCGGTTTCGAACCCGCCCGAGCCCGGGACGGGCTGCTCATCCACCTCTCGGAAGCCATGGCCGTGAGCGTCGCCGAACTCGCCCGCAAAGTCCGGCTGCCGGTGGCTGAAGTGCTCGGCCGCCTGACTTCGTTGGAACTGGAGGGCGCCGTCCGCCGGCATGCCGGCGGCTACGTCAAGGCATTGCGCAGGGGCGGAGGACGGGCGTAGGATTGCGCGCCCAGACCGGGCTTGGGGAGGACAACGGCCGGAATGGGAATAAAGGAAGAGCTGTGCCGGAAGGTCTGATCATCGTCGAGAGCCCCGCCAAGGCGAGGACATTGAAGCGGTTCCTGGGTGACCGTTTCGACGTCCGCGCCTCGATGGGCCACGTCCGCGACCTGCCCGAAAAGGAGCTTGGGGTGGACGTGGAGAAAGGCTTCAAGCCCCACTACCAGGTGGTCGACGACCGCCAGAAGACGATCACCGAGCTCCGCGCGGCGGTCAAGAACGACTCCGGTGATGTCATCCTCGCCTCCGACCCGGACAGGGAGGGCGAGGCGATCGCCTGGCACCTGGCCGAGGTCCTGCACCTGCGCTCGCCCAAGCGGATCGAGTTCCACGAGATCACCGCGGATGCCGTCCGCCGCGCCCTGGAGGCCCCGCGGGAGATCGACATGCGCCTGGTGAATGCCCAGCAGGCGCGCCGCGTGGTGGACCGGCTGGTCGGCTTCGGTCTCAGCCCGTTCCTCTGGAGCAAGGTCCAGAAAGGGATCGGCGCCGGCCGCGTGTCCTCGGTCGCGCTACGCCTCGTGGTGGACCGCGAGGAGGAGATCCGCAAGTTCGTCCCGGTCGAGTCCTGGACGATCGACGCTGAGCTTTCGAAGCAGGCGGCGGCCGAGCATTTCCTCGCGCGGCTGAACCGTGCGGCCGGAACGCCTGCCGCGGGCGAGGACGCCAAGCTCGAGGTGCACACCCAGGCCGAGGCCGACGAGCTGCTGCGCAAGCTCGAGGGTGCGACATACAGGGTGATCGGCGTCGAGAAGAAGCGCCGCACCAAGAGCTCGTACCTGCCCTACATCACGTCGACCATGCAGCAGGACGCGTCAAGCCGCTTGCGCTTCCGGCCCCGCAACACGATGCGAGTCGCGCAGCAGCTTTACGAAGGCATCGAGCTGGGCGCTGAGGGCGCGACGGGTCTCATCACGTATATGCGCACCGACTCAACGCGCATCTCAGACGAGGCCGAGCGGCGCGTCAAGGCGTGGATCGCGGACAAGCACGGCTCGAAGTACATCGGCGGCCCGCGCGCCGCGAAGTCCGCGCCCGGTGTGCAGGATGCGCACGAGGCCATCCGCCCGACCGACGTCAACCGCACGCCGGAATCTATTCGCCAGCACCTCACACCTGAGCAGTTCAAGCTGTACGACCTCATCTGGCGGCGCTTCGTTGCGAGCCGGATGGCGCCGGCCGTGTACGACCAGACGCAGGCCGAGATCGAGGGCGGCGAGCACATCTTCAGAGCCACTGGCTCGGTGCTTGCCTTCGACGGTTTCTACGCCGTGTGGTCGCGGGATGAGGAGAACGGCGCGCAGGAGCTCCCCGCGCTTGCGGACGGTGAGGCGCTGGACTTCCACGGCCTCAAGCCCGAACAGCACTTCAGCCAGCCGCCGCCGCGCTACACGGAGGCGACGCTCATCAAAGAGTTGGAGCAGCGTGGCATCGGCAGGCCTTCGACGTACGCCCCGATCGTCGAGACGATCACCAAGGACCACGGCTACGTCGAGATCAAAGACCGGCGGCTGCACCCGACGCAGATTGGCGAGGCCGTGAACACGATCATGGTCGACCGCTTCAAGGTCATCTCGGACGACGAGTACACCGCGACTCTGGAGAAGAGGCTCGACCAGGTCGAAAGCGGAAGCGAGGACTGGGTGCCGGTGGTCAGCGGTTTCTACGGGCCGCTGCAGAAGATGCTGACGGCTGCCCAGGAGGCGATGCCGGCCGACACCGACGAGGTGTGTCCCGAGTGCCACGAGGGTCACCTGGTGCGCAAGGCGAGCCGGTTCGGCCCGTTCATGGGCTGCTCGCGCTATCCGAAGTGCAAGTTCCGCCGCGCATTGAACGTGAACGGCGAGGCGGCGCAGCCCAAGCTGCTCGAGGAACCCTGCCCGGTGTGCGGTCGACCCCTGCAGCTGCGCACCGGTCGCTACGGCGAGTTCGTCGGCTGCTCCGGCTACCCCGAATGCAAGTACATAAAGAAGGATGCGTCGCAGTCGGCGGCCAAGCCGACCGGCCAGAAATGCCCGCAATGCGGGGAGGGAGAGCTCGTCGAGCGCACCGGTCGGTACGGGCCCTTCGTCGCGTGCTCGCGATACCCCGACTGCAAGTACCGCGCCAACGTCGGCAAGGACGGAAAGGCGAAAGAGGGACCGAAGGTTCTGGACGAACCGTGCCCCATCTGCGGCAAGCCGCTGGTCGAGCGTCGCGGGCGATACGGACTCTTCAAGTCCTGCTCCGACTACCCGAGCTGCCCGGGTCCGAAGGGTGTCGCCGGCCGCGCGCAGGGCGGTTCGAGCAAGAAGGCCGAGGTCTAGCCTTCCGGGGTTCTGGGTATACTCCAGACGCCGGTTAGCGAAAGCTCGCCGAGTTAGCACGCCCGGGGCAAACCCCCTGTCCTGCAAAGGCCAGAACCGGGCGGAAGAGGAACAGGGAGGAGGTAGCTACGTGGCGCAAGTGACTTTGAAGCAGCTGCTGGAAGCAGGTGTCCATTTCGGCCATCAGACGAGCCGCTGGAATCCGAAGATGAAGACTTACATCTTCACGGCACGCAACGGCATCCACATCATCGACCTGCAGAAGACGGTCCGGCTGCTGGACGACGCGTGGGACTTCGTGCGCGGCGTGGCCGCCAGCGGCCGTCCGGTGTTGTTCGTCGGCACGAAGAAGCAGGCCCAGGAGACCATCCAGACTGAAGCCGCGCGCTGCGGCATGTACTTCGTCAACCGCCGCTGGATGGGCGGCATGTTGACGAACTTCTCGACTGTGAAGAAGAGGATCGAGCGCCTGCAGGAGCTGCGCAAGATGCAGCAGGAAGGTCAGTTCGAGAACATGCCGAAGAAGGAGGCGAAGAAGCTCCAGGACGAGCTCGACCGCCTGATGTTCCACTTCGACGGCATCGCCGACATGAAGCGACTGCCGGGCGCCGTCTACGTCGTCGACCCGCGTAAGGAGCACATCGCGGTCACCGAGGCCAACCGCCTCAAGATCCCCGTGGTCGCGATCACCGACTCCAACTGCGACCCCGACCTCATCACGTTTGTGATCCCCGGCAACGACGACGCGATTCGCGCCGTCAAGCTGCTCACAGGCAAGATCGCGGACGCGTGCCAGGAGGGCCGCCAGGAAGCGCAGGCGCGCGGTGAGATCCCGCCCGAGGTCGAGGAGCGCGAGTTCCTGGAGACGCCTCGCTATGAGGAGATCGAGGAATACCTCGAGGACGAGGAGGATTACCTGCCAACCGTCTCGGAGGAGGAGTTCATCGGCCGCACGGCCCAGGACGAGGAGTCGCGGTGATGGCGGTCTCGCTGGACCAGGTCAAAAAGCTCCGCGATCTTTCGGGGGCGGGAATGATGGACTGCAAGAGCGCGCTCGAGGAGGCCGACGGCGACCTCGACAAGGCGTACACGATCCTCCGCGAGAAGGGCATCGCCAAGGCTGCCAAGCGCGCCGGTCGCTCCACCGGCCAGGGCGTCGTCGAGGCGTACCTGCACAAGACGGGTGACGACTACCCGCCGCAGGTGGGTGTGCTGGTGGAGGTCAACTGCGAGACCGACTTCGTCGCGAAGGGCGACGATTTCCGCAAGCTGGCGCGGGAGTTGGCGCTGCACATCGCGGCGGCCGGCCCGCGCTGGGTGGCGCGCGAGGACATTCCCGACGACATCCTCGTCGAGGAGCGCAACCTCTACGAGCGCAAGGCCGAGCAGGACGGGAAGCCGAAGCAGGCCATTCCCAAGATCGTCGACGGGCAGGTCGAGAAGTTCGTCCAGGAGAACGTGCTGTTGGAGCAGCCGTATTTCCGCGACCCCAAGCACCCGGTTAGGGACCTGATCGCGGAGAACATCTCCAAGCTCCAGGAGAACATCACCGTCAGGCGGTTCTCGCGATTCAACGTCAGAGAGGCATAACCTCTAGGAGCACGATGGTCGACCGTTCGCCCAAGTACAACCGCGTCCTGCTCAAGCTGAGCGGCGAAGCGCTTGGCGGCGCACGCGATTACGGCATCGACCTCGAGGTGGTGCGCACGATCGCTGCTCAGATCAAGCGCGTGCACGAGATGGGCGTCCAGATCGCGCTGGTCGTCGGCGGCGGCAACATCTTTCGCGGCCTCGCCGCGAGCAATCAGGGATTCGATCGGGCCACCGGCGACTACATGGGCATGCTGGCCACGGTCATCAATGCCCTGGCGCTGCAGGATGCCCTCGAACGCACCGGCATCCCTGCTCGCACGATGACCGCGATCCAGATGCCACAGGTCGCCGAGCCTTACATCCGCCGCCGCGCGGTGCGCCACCTGGAGAAGGGGCGCGTCGTCATCATGGCGGCGGGCACCGGCAATCCCTACTTCACGACAGACACGACCGCGGCCCTGCGCGCGGTGGAGATCGAGGCGGACGTGATCCTCAAGGCGACGCGGGTCGACGGCGTCTACACGGCGGACCCAAAGCGTGACCCGAAGGCCGTGATGCTGCCGCGGCTCGACTACCTCGAGGTGCTCAATCGCGGCATCGAGGTGATGGACAACACCGCACTAACGCTGTGCATGGACAATGACGTGCCGATCGTGGTCTTCAACCTGCTCACGCCAGGCAACATCGAGAGGGTCGTGCTGGGCGAGGAGATCGGCACGCTGGTGGGCGCCGGCACTTAGGAGGTGAGCCCAGAGATGCCGACAGGATCTTTGGCGTCTAGGCGGCCGATCCGCCAAATCTCTCGGTCGGCCCTCCGGTCCCAACTCCCGTGATCGATCCCATCCTTCGCGATGCCGAGTCGAAGATGGCGAAGTCGGTCGACCATTTCGGGGGCGAGCTCGCGACCATCCGCACGGGCCGCGCCAACCCCGCGCTGATCGACAAGGTGATGGTCCCGTACTACGGGACGCCGACTCCACTCAACCAGCTGGCCCAGATCAGCGCGCCTGAGCCGAGGCTGCTGGTGGTCCAGGTCTACGACAAGAGCCAGATCGGGGCCATCGAAAAGGCGCTCCGCTCGGGTGACATGAGCCTGAACCCCGCCAACGACGGCCAGGTGATCCGCGTGCCGATCCCGCCGCTCACCGAGGAGCGGCGCAAGGAGTACGTGCGGCTCGTGCGCCAGAAGGCGGAGGAGGCCCGGGTGGCGATACGCAACGTCCGCCGCGACGAGATCCACCGCGTCGACCAGATGGCCAAGAACGGCGAGGTGGCCGAGGACGAGTCCAAGCGCGCGCACACCCGCCTGCAGAAGATCACCGAAGCTCAGGTCGAGCGCGTGGACGCCCTGGCGGCGCGCAAGGAACACGAAGTCCTCGAAATATGAGAGGGAACCTCCACGGTTCCCTCTCATCGGAGCGCTGCGCGCTCCTGCTCTCCTTCCCTCGCCCGGCCACGTCTGGGCACCCTTAGGGACAAAGCCGAGGCCGGGCGGAGCCCAGCCTCCCCTGCAACGCCAGAATCAGGTCTCGCCGGTACTCTTTGGGGGCCTTGCCCGACCAGCCTGTCCCCCGTCACATCGGAATCATCATGGACGGCAACGGCCGCTGGGCCCGCAGCAAGGGCCACCCTGTGAGCTTCGGGCACAGGGCCGGCGTGCGCGCGATCAAGCGGGTGCTCGAAGGCTGCGAGCGGCTGGGTGTCGAGGTCCTGTCCGTCTATGCGTTTTCGACGGAGAACTGGTCGCGGCCTCGGGCCGAGGTGCGGGCCCTCATGCGCCTGTTCCACGAGACCATGCAGCGCGAGATCGACGAGATGCACCGGCGTGGCGTGCGCATCGTCGTGAGTGGGCGCCGTGACGAGCTGTCGCAGCGCATGCGCGAGCGCATCGACGAAGCGATCGCCCGCACGTCGCGCAACACAAACGGCGTGCTCAACGTTTGTCTGAACTATGGCGGCCGAGCCGAGATCGTCGACGCGATGCGGAGGATTGCAGCGGAAGGACTCAAGCCCGAACAGGTCGACGAAGCCGCAATCGCAGCCCGCCTTTACAACCCTGACCTGCCCGACCCCGACCTCATCATCCGAACGGCCGGCGAGCACAGGGTGAGCAATTTCCTGCTCTGGCAGTCGGCGTACTCGGAGATGCTCGTCACCGAGCGCCTGTGGCCTGACTTCGACGTCGACGACCTCAAGGCCGCCATTGCCGAGTACGCGTCGCGCATCCGGCGCTTCGGCGGCCGGCCGGACAGCGAGCCGAATCTCAAGACCGCCGGCGGCGCGCGCTCATGACCGCGACCCGCACGCCGGCCGCTTGGAGCTTGAAGCCCAGCCCGCTCATGGTCCGCATCCTGAGCGCGTTCGTCTTCATCGGCGTGGTGGTCGGCGGCCTCTTCGGCGGCACGTACGCCGTGTACGCGCTGGTCATCGTGCTGGCGGGACTCGCGCTCTGGGAGTTCCGCGGGCTGTCGGACGGCATGGGCTATCGCGCGCCGCTCTGGCTGCTGTTTCCACTTGGCGCCTTCTTCGCGTTCAGCGGCACCGTGCTGAAGCACGTGGACGTCGCCGTCGTGCTCTCGCTGTCTCTGGTCGCCGGGCTCGGCACGTTTCTCGTGGTGCCAGGCAGGCGGCAGGGTCTCGGCCGTTGGGCGATGGGAATGGCCGGCGCGCTGTACATCGGCATGCCGTTCAACTACTACCTGCTGCTGTATTCAGCGCAGCCGCATGGCCTCATCTGGACGGTGTTCACGGTGTTCGCGGTCATCGCGAGCGACGCAGCGGCGCTGCTGGTTGGCAGCCGCATCGGCCGCCATCCGTTTTTCACGACCATAAGTCCGAAGAAAACCGTCGAGGGGGCGATCGCGGGCGTCGTCGCGTCGGTCATCACGATGTTCGTCGGCGTGTCGGGAGTGCTCGGCATCTCGCCGGTGCACGCGCTCGCCCTCGGGGTGCTCGTCGGCCTCAGCGCGATCATGGGCGACCTGGTCGAGTCGCAGATGAAGCGCATCGCCGAGGTCAAGGACTCGTCCAACCTGGTTCCCGGCCATGGCGGCGTGCTCGATCGCCTGGACTCGATCCTGTTCCCGCCGATCCTCGTCTACTTCTATGTGTCGATGTTCGGGCTGCTGACGCGGTGACGCGGCCCGCCAACGTCGCGATCCTCGGCGCCACCGGCTCCATCGGCCGCCAGGCCCTCGACGTCATCGACCGCAACCCCTCCCGCCTGAAGCTTTTCGGTCTCACCGAGGGCACGCGCACGAGCGCCCACAGCGCCGAGTACCTCATCCAGGGTCAGGCGGGCGACCCCGATTTCGACGCTCGCGTCGAGACGATGGTCACCGACCCTCGCTGCGATCTGGTGCTCGTGGCCATCCCCGGCGCGCGCGCGCTGCGTCCCACGCTGGCGGCGCTCAAGGCGGGGAAGGAGATCGCGCTCGCCACCAAAGAGGTGCTCGTCATGGCGGGGCCGCTGGTCATGAAGGCGGCGGGCGAGCGCGGCGTTCGGCCGGTCGACTCGGAGCACAGCGCGATCTGGCAGTGCCTGTGGGGCGAGCAGCGCGAGAACGTGCGCCGCCTCGTCATCACGGCGTCTGGCGGTCCGTTCTGGTCCCATCCGGACCTTGACCTCGATCGAGTGACCGTTGAGCAGGCGCTGAACCACCCTCGCTGGTCGATGGGTCCGAAGGTCACAATCGACTCGGCCACCCTGATGAACAAGGGCCTCGAGGTGATCGAGGCGCACCACCTCTTCGACATACCCCTCGACCACATCGCCGTATCCATCCACCCCCAGAGCGTCGTTCACTCTGTCGTGGAGTTCATCGACGGGTCGCTCAAGGCCCAGTTGGGCCGCCCCGACATGCGGCTGCCGATCGCTGTGGCGCTCGCCTACCCCGAGCGCCTCCCCGACGCGGTGCCGCCGGTGCCGCTCGAGGAACTGTCAGGGCTCGAGTTCCACGCCCTCGACGAGCATCGGTTTCCAGCGGTGCGGCTCGCACGCGAGGCGGCAGCGTCCGGTCAGGGCAGGCCGGCCGTGCTCAACGCGGCGAACGAGGAGGCGGTCAGCGCGTTCCTTGCCGGCGAGCTGCCGTTCAGCGCCATCATCCCGACGGTCGAGCGCGCGCTGGCGGCGTTCCCGGGAGGTGGGGAGGAGCTGGACGAAGTGCTCGAAGCAGATCGCTGGACGCGGGATTATCTGGGTACCAAGTTGGGTAGGCTGAGGGCGTGAGCGGGATCGCCGCCGACTTTCTCTATGTCATCGGGATCGCCGTGATGTTCCTGATCCTGATCGCGCCCCACGAGGGCGGCCACTTCCTCGTGGCGAAGCTGTGCGGCGTCCGGATCATCGAGTTCTCGATCGGGGCCGGCACCAGGCTCTGGTCGATGACGCGCAACGGCACGCTGTACGCGATCCGGCTGATCCCGGTCATCGGCTACGTCCGCATGGGAGGCATGGAGGCCGGCGACTTCGAGGAGCCCAACGGCTTCCACTCCAAGGCCCCGCTGCAGCGCATTGCGATCCTGCTCGCCGGCCCGGTGGCGAACTTCGTGGTGGCCGTCGTGCTGATCACCGGGTTCGGCCTGACTCAGCTCAACAGCGACCCGGGGAAGGTCATTGGGATCGTCAACGACTCGGTCGCGGCGAGCGCCGGGATCCGCCCCGGTGACCACATCAAGACAGTCAACGGCAAGGAGATCACCGCCCCCCAGAACATCCAGCAGCAGGAGGTGGCGGCGGCCGGGCAGAGCGTCACCATCACCGGCACGCACGCCGACGGCACTCCTTTCGCGGTCGTGGTCACGCCCGTTTGCAAGGACGGCGCCTGCCAGATCGGAGTCTTCATCGCGCGCGTGACCACCCCGCTGACCGCGGTGCAGGAGGGTGTCAGATTCCCGTTCCAGGCGATGCAGGTCATCGTCCAGGGACTCGGCTCGCTTGTCACGGGCCAGGTGCCGGGCGGTCTGTTCGGAAAGGACGGGCTCACGGGCCCGATCGGCATCGCCGCCATCACCTACGACGCGGTCAACCAGGGCCCCGCCACGTACATCTGGCTGGTGGCGCTGCTGTCGGTCGCGCTGGGCGTGACCAACCTGCTGCCGCTGCTCGCACTCGACGGCGGCCGGATCGCGGTCGTGATCGTCGAGTGGGTGCGACGGCGTCCGTTCGACCGCAACACCGAGCTCAACTTCCAGCGCTGGGGCCTCGTCGCGTTGCTCGCGCTTGTCGCGGTGATCAGCTTCCTCGACATCCAGCGCCTGGCCACCGGGCAGTTCCCCGGAGTCCACTGATGGTCACCCGCCGGAAGTCAATCCCGGTCAACGTGGGCGGCGTGGTCATCGGCGGCGCGGCGCCCATCGCCGTGCAGACCATGACCAAGACCGATACGCGCGACGTCAAGGCGACGCTGCGGCAGATCCACGAGCTGAAGGACGCCGGATGCGAGATCGTCAGGCCGGCCGTTCCGGACCATGAGGCCGCAGAAGCCTTGAAGGACATCGTCAAGGGCTCGCCGCTGCCGGTGATCGCAGACATCCACTACGACCACACGCTCGCGCTGATGGCGATCGAGGCGGGCGTGCACTGCCTGCGGCTGAACCCAGGCAACATCCCCGACCGCGACAAGGTCGTCAAGGTGGTGACCGCCGCCAAGGAGCGGCAGATCCCGTTCCGTATCGGTGTGAACGCAGGCTCGCTGCCCGAAGAGGTGCACAAGAGCATGCGCGAGCAGCACCAGGTCAACCGCGACGACCGCGAACGCACCGCGGAGCGCATGGTCGAGGTGGCGCTCGGCCACTGCAAGATCCTCGAGGACATGGACTACGGTCCCGGCTTCGTCAAGGTCTCGCTGAAGGCGACCGACGTCTGGACCAACGTGCTCGCGAACCGTAAGTTCGCCGCCGCGCGACCCTACCCGATCCACCTCGGCGTCACCGAGTCCGGGCCGGTCCAGGCCGGCAGCATCCGCAGCTCGGTCGGGATGGGCATCCTCCTGAGCGAAGGCATCGGCGACACGATTCGCGTGTCGCTGGCGACGTCCGATCCTCGCGAGGAGGTCCGGGTCGCGCACGAGATCCTGAAGACCCTTGCCTTTCGCAACGAAAGCCCAACCCTTGTCGCCTGCCCGACGTGCGGACGGCTCGAGTACGACATGGTGCCGACGGTCAAGGCGGTCGAGTCGCACATCGCCGCGCTCAAAGTTCCGATCACTGTCGCTGTCATGGGCTGCGTGGTGAACGGTCCGGCCGAGGCTCGTCACGCGGACATCGGCGTGACCGGCGGCCGCGGCAAGGGCGTGATTTTCAAGAAAGGTAAGCTGTACCGGACGGTGCCCCAGGAAGAGCTCCTGCAAGTGCTGCTGGCCGAGATCGACGCGATCGCTGCCGAGCACGCCCCCGCGCCGGCTCCGCTCCCGAGCTAGCCCCGTCCCCACGGAGTGGGGAGGCAGGGAGGGGGCGCCGAACTCACTTCGAGCGATCAAACACGTGGTTAGAGAATGAAAGAGACAGTGGAAGAGCAGCAGGATTTCGTGAAGGACATCACCAAGATGTCCGACGACTTCGACCGTTGGTACACGGACGTCGTGCGCAAGGCCGAGCTCGCGGACTGGTCAGGCGTCCGCGGCATGATGGTCGTCCGGCCCTACGGCTGGGCGATGTGGGAGGCGATCCAGCGCGCCTTCGACGACATGATCAAGGAGAGCGGGCACGAGAACTGGGCCTTTCCGCTGCTGATCCCGCGCGAGTTCCTGATGAAGGAGGCCGAGCACGTCGAAGGCTTCGCCCCCGAGGTCGCGTGGGTGACCAAAGCAGGCGCCCGCATGGAGGAGCTCGAGGATCCGCTGGCCGTGCGGCCCACCTCGGAAACCATCATCGGCGCGATCATCAAGCGCTACATCCAGAGCCACCGCGACCTGCCGAAGCTGACGAATCAGTGGAACAGCGTCGTGCGGTGGGAGATGCGCTCTCGCCTGTTCCTACGCAGCCGCGAGTTCTGGTGGCAAGAGGGCCACACGTTCCACGCGTCCGCGCAGGAGGGCATGGACGAGGCCAACCTCATCCTCGGCTACTACCGCTCGATCGCCGAGGAGTGGCTGGCGGTGCCGGTGCTCGTCGGGCGGAAGTCGCCGTCGGAGACGTTCCCTGGCGCGGTCTACACGCTGGCGCTCGAGGGCTTGATGCGCGACGGGCTCGCGCTGCAGATGGGCACGTCGCATTACTTCGGCCAGAACTTCGCCCGCGCCTACGACATCTCGTTCTCCAACAAGGACAACGAGCGCGAGCTGTGCTACTCCACCTCGTGGGGCATCAGCACTCGCATGGTCGGCGCCATCGTGATGGCGCACGGCGATGACTCAGGCCTGATCGTTCCACCGAAGGTCGCACCCGTGCAGGTCGTGGTCGTGCCGATCTTCCGCGACGCGGACAGCCGCACCAAGGTGGAGAAGTTCATCAACAGCTGGGCGCCGGAGCTCAAGGCCGCAGGCATCCGCTTCCGCGTCGACTGGCGCGATGAGAGGCCCGGCGACAAGTACGCGCACTGGGAGCTCAAGGGCGTCCCTCTTCGCCTGAACGTCGGCGGTCGGGACGCGGACGCCGGTCAGGTCGAGATGGTCGACCGGCTGTCACGCGAGAAGCGTTCCCTGCCGGTCGCCGGTCTGGCGCAGGCGCTCGAGGGCGAGCTGGAAAAGTTCCAGTCCCGGCTCTTCGAGCGCGCGCAGGCTTTTCAACGAGCAAACACCTTCGAGCTCGGCACGCTGGACGAGGTGATCGCGCACTTCCGCGAACGAGGAGGCTTCGTGTGGGTGCAGTGGTGCGGTGACGAGGCCGAGGAAGCGCGCGTCAAGACCGACGCGGGCGGCGTGACCATCCGCACCATCGACGAGAGCGCGAAAGTCTCCGGCCAGTGCTTCGTCTGTGGCCGGCCGGCCAAGATGCGAGTCGCTCTGGCGAAGGCCTACTAGCGCCACCTCCTAACCTCCCCACTGCGGTGGGGAGGGACCGCGACTACGTAACCGGGTTTTCGAAGGCGCCGATCGCCGGAGCGTCCTTGTACATCGACTGCTGCGCGATGAGGTTGAGCGTGCCGTTGTGCGCGGCGTCGAGCACGGCCTCGGCCACGTCGGGGTGGAAGTGGGTGCCGGCGCCCTGCCGCACCTGGTCGATCGCGACCTCCAGCGACATGCCCCTGCGATAAGGCCGGTCCGACGTCATGGCGTCGATCGCGTCGGCGGCGCTGGCGATCCACGCGAAGATCGGCAGATCGTCGCCCCTCTTGCGGTCGGGATAACCCTTGCCGTCATAGCGCTCGTGATGCGAACGCACGATCACGAGCTCGTCGGTCAGCATCTTCAGCCCGCTCAGGATGTTGAACCCGATCGTGGTATGCGCCTTCATCTTGTCGAACTCTTCGTCGGTCAGCTTGCCCGGCTTTTGCAGCACCGCGTCCGGAACGCCGATCTTGCCGATGTCGTGCAGCCGCACGCCGCGCTCGAGCCGCACCCAGGCGCCCTGGTCTTTCGGTGAGTACTTCATCTGCCGCGCGATCATGAGCGCGTACTGCGTGACCCGCTGCGAGTGACCCGCCGTGTAGGGATCCTTCGCGTCGACGGTGTTTGCCAGCGCTTCGAGGGCGGACAGGATTACCTCTTCGCGGTCCTTGAACAAACGAGCGTTGTCGATGGCGACCGCGGCCTGCGTCGCCAGCTCGGTCACGAGGTTGCGATGGTCGTTGCTGAACACGCGGCCCACCTGGTAGTTGGCAAGGAAAAGCACGCCCTGCGGCTTGCCGCGCAGCGTGATCGGCACGCACAGCACCGCGCGTGGATTGAGCGGGCTGTCGGATCCCGGCTTGACCTGCATGGCCTCCATCAGTGGCTGACCCGACGACATCACGTCGCGGCAGATGTCGCCGCCCAGCCCGAGTGCGAGCTTCTCGGCGGTCTTGGAGTCGGTGCCAAAGCCTCCCTTGAGGATCAGGCGGCCGCCATCCTCGAGCGCGAGGCAGCCGATCTGCGCAGAAGACGCCTTGGCCGCTCCGGCCAGCACCTGCTGCAGCACCTGGTTGAGATCAAGCGTCGAGGTGGCTGCCTGCAGCGCCTCCTGCAGGTTCTTGAGCTCCCAGATGCTTCGCTGGTTGTCGTCGTACAGCTCGGCGTTGCGAACCGCGACGACCCCCTGGTTGCCGAGCGTCGATAGGACGCGCTGGTCGTCTCCAGTCCATTCACGCGGACGCACGTCGAACACGGTGAGCGTGCCCCACAGCCGGCCGTCCTCGAGCATCGGCGTGCACAGCGCCGAGCGCAGCCCATAAGCCTTCAGGTCCGGGGGCGAGCTGAGGTCGAAGCTGGCGCTGGTGTCCGCCAGCGCTGTGACGCCCTGGCTGAGCATCACCGCGCCGATGATGCCCTGGCCGTTGTCGAACTCCATCTTCTCGACCTCGCCGGGGAAGCCGAGGGACATGATCACGCGCTGCGTACCCTCCGGAGTGGTGCGTGTCAGGAGGCCCGCGCTCGCGCCCGTGACTCGCGCCGCCGTTTCGAGCGTCTTCTGCTCGAGGACCCGCGCTCCCTGCGTGACGGTGGTCAGCGCCTGCGAGATCTCGCCCAGCGCGTCGAGCGCGGTGTCGAGCTTCGAGGCCTGGCCCGTGACCGTCGCCAGGATGCGCGAGTTCTCGACCGCGACGCCGGCCATCGAGCCGAGCTCCTCCAGGGCTGCCGCGTCCTGCTGGTTGAACCCGGTGCTCGCATTGCGGCCGAGGCAGATGGCGCCGAGCACGCCGTCCTTGCCGCCGATGGGCGCAAGGAGCTCATTCACCGTGCGCGCGGTGGTGCTCGGAGTGATTCCGCTGAACACCCCATCCTCGGCGGCCGCGTGGCTGCGGATCACGGTCTCGCCCTTGCGCACGCGCAGCATCAGACCTTCGATCGGCGCCGCCGCGCCTTTGCCGTCGATGAAGACGAACGTGTCGTCCGGCTGGAACAGGGCAGCGCGGCCAGAGTCGTAGTGCACGACCCGGCCGATGCGATCGAGCACGAGGGTGAGGACCTGCTGGACGGTCTTGCCCGACGCCTCGGTAACCAGCTCGTTCATGAACGTGTAGCGCTCGGACTCGCGCTGGCTCACGGCGACCGCATGTGCGCTCGCCAACAGGGTGCCGGCACGGCGAATCAGCGTCATGCCGAGGCGCCGGTCGTCGTCCGTAAAGCCGCCCGGCTTGTTGCCGAGCAGCACGAACCCGCCGACGCGATCGCCGATCAGCATGGGCAGCGTGAGCAGGCCGTCGACGGCCAGCTCGTCGGGCACGTAGTTCACCAGCTCCATCAGGCCCGACTTGTCGGCGCCGACGAACTCTTTGCCAGAGTCGATCGATCCGAGCAATGGCCCTGCGTTCGGCGCGCCGCGCGGCACCGCCTGCGGGTGCAATCGGCCGAGTCCGACGCCGGGCGGCTGGGGCAGGTACTGCCTGCCGTCGGCGGACACGAGGTAGTTGCATGCGAACGTCGCGCCGAGCTGCTGCGCGAGCCGCGCGGTGAGCGTCGCGGCGTCGCCGGGCAGGGCAGCGCCCTCGGCGTCCTGGGTTGCCGCCATGAAAGCGCGGTGCTTCTCCTCCAGCTGCGACTGCAAATCGGCGAGCGAGTCGTGGTCGCGTGCCAGCGCGTCATTGAAGCTGCGGTAGGCCGTGACTCCGGTGACGCCCCCGAGCGCCAGCAGCAACAGGCCGCCCAGCTGGAAGGGCAGGGACCGGTCGGTGAAGTCGAAGTGCATGGACAGGAAGGCGACCAGGAGCGCGCCGATGGCCGCCGGCCCCGCGATGGTCCATTCCGTGTAGGTGGCGCCGGCCGCCACGGCCATCAAGCCCGCGATCGCGGGCACCAGCACGTCGGCTCCGGAACGTCCCGCGACGTTCACCGAAGCGCCGGCCAGGATGAGCACCCCGGCGGCAGCCGAAAAAGCGATCCTCATGGCTAACGACGCCCGCTGTGTCATCGCGCTTCGAAATTCTAAGAGTGGGTATCACGGACTCAGACTTGGTAAGCGCGTGGCTCTCCTAAACTCAGCACCAGCCTCGATGACCGTTTCTGAGCTCCTTCGGATCGCCGACCACCTGGACCGCAAGGACCAGGAGATCGTCAGGCGGGCCTATGAGCGGGCGCTCGCCGCCCATGCCGGGCAGCGGCGCCTGTCAGGCGAGGAGTACGTGAACCACCCGATGGAGGTGGCGGCCATCCTGGCCGACCTCGAGCTCGACGCCGAAACGCTCGCGGCGGCCCTTCTCCACGACACCGTCGAGGACACGCCGCTCACCTCGGAGGCAGTGGAGCAGGAATTCGGTCCTGAGGTCGCCCGCCTGGTCGACGGCGTGACCAAGCTGGGCCGCATCTCGCTGCGCTCAGACCAGCAGCAGCAGGCGGAGAACATCCGGAAGATGATGGTCGCGATGGCCGAGGACCTCCGCGTGGTCCTCATCAAGCTCGCCGACCGGCTGCACAACATGCGCACGCTCGACCCGCTGCCCGAGGTCAAGCGCCGGAAGATCTCGCGCGAGACGCTCGACATCTACGCGCCACTAGCGCACCGGCTCGGCATCGGGCAGATCAAGTGGGAGCTCGAAGACCTCGCGTTCCGCAACCTCGAGCCCGACGCCTACGAGGACGTGGCGAAGCGAATCGCGCGCAAGCGTCACGAGCGCGAGCAGCTGGTGACCGACCTCAGTGACATCCTCGCCAGTGAGCTCGAGAAGGTAGGAGTCATCGCCGACATCACGGGCCGGCCCAAGCACATCTTCTCCGTGTGGCAGAAGATGACGCGCGACCAGAAGGACTTCACTGAGATCTACGACCTGTCCGCGATCAGGGTCCTCGTAGACTCCGTGCGCGATTGCTACGGCGTGCTCGGCGTTGTGCATTCGCTCTGGAAGCCGGTGCCAGGCCGATTCAAGGACTATGTGGCTATGCCGAAGTCGAACGGCTATCAGTCGCTCCACACGACGGTGATCGCTCATACCGGAGAGCCGATCGAGATCCAGATCCGCACGCAGGAGATGCACCGCGTCGCCGAGTTCGGCGTCGCAGCGCACTGGACGTACAAGGAGGGCGGCAAGGCCGCGAGCTTCGACCAGAAGCTGTCGTGGCTGCGCAGCCTGCTCGAGTGGCAGAACGAGGTGGGGGACGCCGAGTCATTCGTCGACACGGTGAAGATCGACCTTTTCCAAGACGAGGTCTACGTCTTCACGCCGAAGGGTGACGTGCTCAACCTTCCGGCGGGCTCGACGCCTGTCGACTTCGCGTACCGCATCCACACCGAGGTCGGCCACCGATGTGTTGGCGCGAAGGTGAACGGACGCATGGTGCCGCTCGACTACGAGCTCAACAACGGCGAGATCGTCGAAATCGTGACCACCAAGGCTCCGCACGGACCGAGCCGCGACTGGTTGGGCTTTGTCAAGAGCGCGTCCGCCAAGGAGCGCATCAGGAAGTGGTTCAAGAGCCAGAGTCGCGAGGAGAACGTCGCGAAGGGCCGCGACCTGCTCGACAAGGAGCTGCACCGCATGCACCGCGTCGCGCTCGCCGAGCTGCCCGAGAACAAGCTCGCCGAGATCGCTGGGGTGCACAAGTTCGCCACCCCCGACGACTTCCTCGCCGCCATCGGCTACGGCGATCTCTCCCCGCACTCGGTCGTCATGCGCATGGCCATCAGCACCGGCGGCGCCGGCACCGACCTGCGGTCCATCCCGCTCATCCCCAGCGTGCAGCCGACGCCGCGCGTGCTCGTGCGCGGAGTCACCGGCCTGCTAACCAAGATCGCTCCGTGCTGCCAGCCTGTACCAGGCGATCCGATCGTGGGCTACACGACCCGCGGCCGCGGAGTCACGGTGCACCGCGCCGACTGCATGAACGCGATCAACGCACAGGACCAGGCTCGCGTCGTGCCAGTCGATTGGGACGTTGGGGCAAACCACCTCTACCCGGTGGCCATCAAGATCGAGGCGTTCGACCGTCAGGGCCTGATGCGTGACATCGCCACCGTCATCGCGGAGAACCACGTCAACATGTCCTCGCTGGAGGTGAAGGTGCACGAGGACAAGACCGCTGTCGTGTCCGCGACCGTTGAGATCGACTCGCTGGCCCAGCTCTCGCGCCTGATGGAGAAGATCGAGGGCGTCCGCGACGTGCACACAGTTGGCCGCGAAGCATCTTGACCAAGAAGAAGCACGAGCTTCACGTCAACGCCTCGCCCCACGTGGTGTGGCAGGAGATCACCAAGCAGGGAAGAAACAACTGGTACTTCCTGCTCGACGTCGACGGCACGTTTGCCACCGGCGAGCGCGTCGTCTGGAAAGCCGGCGGCGAGGTTGCTGAGGAGGCAGACGTCGTGGAGGCCGATCCGCCGCGCAGGCTCGAGCTGCGCACCAGGCTCCTGTTCGCGCCCAACCTGTCGGCGCTGCCGCCGCACCGGCTGGTGTGGGAGGTGATGCCCGATGACGGCGGGTCGGTCGTGACGCTCTCCTGGGAGGCGACTCCCCAGGCCAGCAACCTCTACGAGTCAGAGGGCGAGGGCATCCTTCGCGGGCTCCGCCTCGCTGTAGACCCGTCGGCGTGGGCCGAGCTTGCACGGCTGCCGGAGATCGGCGAGGTCGAGGTGCGCGACGTCACGCCTGAGCGCGTCGCCGACTACCTGGACTTTTTCGACCATCGCGCATTTCGCGATTTCCCGGCGTGGCAGTCGTGCTACTGCATGGAGACCCACCGCGACCACACCGACGAGGAGTGGTCGGCACGGACCGGCGCCGACAACCGAGGCGACATGCAGGCGATGATCCGCGACGGCCGAGTCACCGCCCTGCTCGCGTACGTCGACGGAAAGCCGGTCGGTTGGTGCAACTACGGCGAGACCACCCGGCTCAGCGGCGTGATGATGAAGCTGAAGCTCGACGCTGCCGAGCACTCGGGCGTGGGCTCGATTGCATGCTTCGTAATCGCCGCTCCCTACCGGGGGCATGGGGTGGCAACGAAGCTTCTTGACGCGGCGGTCGAAAGGCTGAAGGCGCGCGGCATGCGTTCTGTCGAGGCTTACCCCCGACGCCAGGAGGACAGCTCCGCGCAGGCGCATTACCGCGGATCGCTTCGAATGTACGAGAGGGCGGGTTTCGAGCCGTACCGCGAGACCGAGCGCTACTTCGTGGTTCGCAAGACCCTGTAGTGCGGCTCCGCGTCGACCGCACCGCCGACCGGCAGTTCGGAACCAACTCGTTCCTCGTCGAGGACGAGGACACGCACGACGCGGTGATCATCGACGCCAACCTCGAGCCGGAGCTGATGGTCGATCTCGTCAAGAAGCGCAGCTCGAAGATCAAAGCGATCCTGCTCACGCACACCGACGTCGACCACATCGCCGGACTTCCTCTGCTGCTGCAGGAGCTCGGGCTGGTGCCGGTTGCGGTGCACGACGCGGAGCGCTCAGTGATCACTGAATCGAAGCCGCTCCGGCGCCAGTTCCCGGTTCAGCTGCCGCCCATCGAGACTGTGACCGCGCTCGCGGAGTCCGAGAGGTTTCGCTCGGGCTCGCTCGAGTTTGAGGTGCTGCACACACCTGGACACAGCCCCGGCGGGGTATCGCTGAGGATCGACGGCCATGTCTTCACCGGGGATGCGCTGTTCGCCGGCTCCATCGGGCGGTCCGACTTTCACAACTCCGACCCGCAGGCGCTGCTCGACGGGATTCGCACACGGCTGATGGCCCTGCCGGACGACACGATCGTGCACAGCGGACACGGACCAGACACGACCATCGGGCGAGAGAGAAAGACGAATCCGTTTTTATGAGAGGGAGCAGGCTCCCTCTGCGCGCCAGGCGCGACCAGGATGCGACTGCCTGACTGCATCGGGCCGCATTCGCGGCCCTGCTCTCCCACGTTGGCATGCCGCGCAGGGAGGCGAAAAGGACAAAGTCATGGCCGGGCGCAGCCCGGCCAACCGTGCCGCGCTAGTGCGAGTTGATACTCAAGATCACGATCAGCGCCGGGCCAAGCAGTATCAGCCACAGCGTCGGAAACACGCAGCCGACGGTGGGCAGAAGAATCTTCAGCGAGGCGCGTGCAGCGTCGGCACGAATCTGCAGGCGGCGCTTGACGCGCATTTGCGCAGCGTGCGCGGCGATGGTCCGCGCGATGGGCACGCCGGTGCGCTCCGCATGGAGGATCGAGCGCACGAGGCCGGTGAAGTCCTCGACACCGGTCGCCTCCGCCATCTCGTTCAGCGCATCAGCCCGTGGCCGGCCCAGCTCGATCTCGCGCAGGGCCCGTGCCACCAGCAGCGTCAGCGGCCCCTCCTGGTGGCGAACGAGCTGCTCCAGCGCGCGGTCGAGGCCCAGGCCGGCCTCCATGCTGATGGCGATCACGTCCAGCGCGTTCGGCAGCACCGCCTCGAGCTCTGCGCGCCGGTCGCTGACGAGCTGGCGCAGCCAGAACATCGGCAGGTAGAAGCCGAGCACCGCTCCTGTGGCGAGCCCCAGCGCGACCGCCAGCGGCTGTCCGATCAGGACTCCGAGCGCCGTCCCAACCGCGCCGAGCCCGGCGGCGGCGGCGATACGAAGGGTCTGCACGCCCGCTGGGTCCAGGCCGAACGGGTTGCCGATGAAGTCGAGCTCGCGCTGGAACCTCGCGGCCTGAGCCGCCGGAGTCAACCGGTTCACCTGGCGCGCGACCGCCTTACGCAGCGGATCGGTCACGCGCTCGAGCAGAGGGCGCTCGAGCTGCAGAGCAATTGCGCTCTGGCCGAGGCCCAGCTCCTGCCGGATGAGACGCTCGCGCAGCAGTGACGTGGCGTCGGTGGCCTGGGAGGCACGCATTCCCAGCGCCACGAGCGCCACGCCCGCGGCGGCGATCACGCCGAGCAGCACAGGGATCGTGTTCACTGGACCGCCGTGATGCGGCGGATGATGAACGTCCCCGTTCCCAGCAGCAGCGCCGCAAAGATGAGGATCACCCAGCCGAGGAAGTTGGTGAACAGCGGGCGGAAGTAGTCCGGCAGCACGAAGTAACCGAACGCCGCGACCGCCAACGGCAGCAGCGTGATGATCACGCTGGACGCACGCGACTGAGCCGTCGCCGCCAACACCTCCTCGCGCATCTCGCGCCGCTGGCGCATCGTGTCGGCGAGCGTCGTGAGGATCGCCGGCAGGTCGCCACCGACAGCGTGCTGGATCGTGATCACCATGATCATCAGGCGCAGGTCGCTGCTGCCCATGCGCTTTTCCATGTTGCCCAGCGCGCTCTCAACGGACGCGCCGAGCTCGATCTCGCGGCGCGCGAGGCTGAACTCCTCAGAGACCGGCGGGCC
Organism: Chloroflexota bacterium; assembly: GCA_005879985.1. Classification (GTDB taxonomy): domain Bacteria; phylum Chloroflexota; class Dormibacteria; order Dormibacterales; family Dormibacteraceae; genus CF-118. The sequence goes on from VBIA01000122.1 coordinate 30,309, forward strand.
GGCGTTCTCAACGACCGCCGAGAACGACTGAGCGACCGACTGTCCGGCCTTCATCGAGTTGGCGATCAGCTCCATGGCGCGAGGCAGCTCATCATCGAACTGGCGGAGGCGATGCCCGCGCCGGTTGCGCAGGTAGAAGGCGGGGAGGACGTAGCCGATGACTCCCGCCACGGGAACGGCGAAGCTGACGTTGAAGCGGAGAAATGCAATCAGCGCGAGGGCTAGCGCCACGCCGACCTGGAGCATCCGGAACTCATATGGCCGCAGCTGGAGGTCGGCGCTGGCCAGGTCGCGGGCAAGCGCGTTGGTGTTGGGACCGGCGACCCAGACCGGGGCGCCGGTGGGCTCGAACCGCCGGCGCAGCTGCTCGCGGACGTCAGCCAGCGTCCGGTAGGTGACGCGCGCACCGACGCCGGTCTCCAGTCCCTGGTCGCGATTGCTGGTGACGATCCCGTAGACGACCAGCGCCACACCGAGGGCTGCGCCGACCGCGACCACGATCGCTATTGAAGGCATTGGCTCAGGGAGTCGTGAAGCTCCAGCGCTTGTTCACCGCGGCTGGGCCGACGCCCTTGGCGGCGAGGACCGAATCGCACGAGGGGTCGGGCCGGGTCGGCGTAGCGCCGTAGTCCTGGTAAGACTCGAGCTCGTACTTGAGCGTCGCGTTGTTGATGAGCCAGAACATGTACTCGGAGTCGCATGCCGTCATAAGGACGGTCAGGCTGGTGCTCACCTGCGACGTGCCCTGAGCGGTGGTCGCTGGTCCCACGCGCAGGACCATGAGATCTCGGAAGACAGTGCGTACGGCCAGCACGGCGGGGCTCGCTCCGAGCACCTGAGTGTTGAGGCTCGCCAGAATCGAGATGCGATCGCCCACCTGCACGTAGCCGGCGACGCCGGCCTGCTCGGATGTTGGGATGGCGGCGGCGACGTACCCCTGCGGGATCGGCAGGTAGGTCACGTCGCTGCTGCTGACCAGGTCCGGCGCCGAAGCAATGATGTTTGTGGTCACCGGCTCGCCGGCCGGGATGTCGACCCGCGCGCCCTTGCCGACGACCGCCGAAATGTTCGTGAAGGACTCTGGCGGGACCGGGTTTACGGCGCTCAACGTCAGGTCGGCAGCGGTGATGCGCGTGCGCGCGGGGATGTTGGTTTTGGCCACCACCACCTTGGTGCCGAGGGGGCTCGCGGGGAAGAGGTACGGGGCGCTTGCCAGGCCGGCCGCAGCCAGGAACGCGATCACGGCAAGGACTGTTCCGATGATGATGTACTGCCGGCTGCGGCGCGGGCGCCCGCCCGGCCCAGAGGTCGCCAATTTCAGTCTGACTCCGGTTGGGTGCTCATTTAGCGCAGCAAATGATGCACTTAATGCCCCGGGATCACTCCACCAATATGGCCTCGACAGTGGCAGTGTTGACCCCATAGTCGCCGCCCACGGCGGTCCCGGCACCCACGCCCGCCGAGATTGAAAGGGTGCCGCAGGCCAGCGAGCCTGCGATGGTCGAGGTGCCGTTGACGGTGTCGGTGCACGCGCCCGACCAGTAGACCGAGCCCAGCAGCCAGTGGCTGGCGACGGTGCCCGTGACGGCGATCTGGCCGGTGGCGGACGCGGGTTGGTAGAGCAGCAGGTTCCAGCAGGACCGGTCGCCGGTAGGACACCAGCTCGAGGCTCCCAGGCAGCTGACGTCAGGCGGGCTGGCGCTTGGGTCCTGCGAGCACGGCGCGGCGAACCAGGTGAACGAAGTGTCGACCAGGCTCCCGGCGGGGTTGCTGCCGAAGTCGCAGGATCCGGTCGAGCAGCCGCCGCCCCCGCCCGCGGCGCAGGTCCCGGTCGAAAAGCCCGCCTGGTTGACGAACTCGATGGTGACGTCGCGGGCCAGCAGGGTCCCGCCGTTCAGGCAGATGCCGCCGCCGCCGGCGAACCCGGAGCCGTTGAAGTAATAGAAGCCCGGATCGAGCACGGCGCCCGTCGCCGAGGAGGCGGGCTTGAAGGTGGCGATGGCGTTCGCCCAGGCACTCGGGACGGTCGTCGTAGACGTTTCGCTGGCCGTGCCGGCCGGCAGGTCCAGCCGGTACTCGGACGCAAAACCAAACGTGTTGTCTTTGAGGATGCTGGTCCAGCCGGCGCCCTGCGTGTAGGTGTTGCCGGCCCCGATCTTGAACCCGATGTTGGTGATCACGAGCTCGCCCGACTGCGCCATCGCGCCGACGGTGGATGTGATCGCCGAAGAGGCGGGGACGCTGATGCTCGTCGTCCCGGTCTGGTCCAAAGGCGCGATCGTTGCCGCTCCGTTCCACTCACTTATCTCTGCCGCGCCGGTGACGGTGGCCGGGTTCATGGTGAAAGTGGCGCTGCTGATGCCGCCCGGGTTGTTGGGGTAGTACCAGATCTCGCTTCGACCCTCCGTCGGGTTGTCGATCTCCGCCGCGGAGGTCCAGCCCGCCGGTCCGGCGAACTTGTTGGGGGTGGTCAGCGAGTTGATCGTCGCCACCAGGAGCGTGCCTGCCGTGCTGGCAACAGGGAGCGTGGCAGTGATGAAGTGCGTCTGCACAGCGCTCTTTGCGCCGATCTGCTTCGGCGTGACGCCGCCTGCGACGTTGCCGAGCGTGAGGTAGCCGTAGCAACTCGGCTTGAAGTGCCAGAAGCCGGCCGCGTCCTTCGTCGGCGCCGGCGCCTGGCCCGTGCCCCACGTGATGCCGCCGGCCACGATGTTGGAGTAGGCGCCGCCCGCCGAGCAGGCCGAGCCGCCGGTGCCCTGCAGTGTCGCGATGGCGGCCGGATCGGCGTTGGGGTCAGGGGGAAGCATCGATGAAAGCGGCGGGACGGGCTGTGCGCCGACGCCGGCCGCACACGGGTTGGAGTTGATCGCGGCGTTGGCGGCCGAAAGGTACTCGGTGGTGACGCCGCCGCAGGCGGTCGTCGTGTGACCGGAAAGCTCGTAGCCGTCCGCGCAGATGGCGCTGGAAGAGCCGGAGTTGGCGCCTGCGGTGCAGATGCCACCGCCGCTCACCCACGCTTGACCGGCCGCGTACACGCTCACATTGCCGAGGTCGGAGTACGCGCCTGACGTGGCGTTCTGATGTGCATACAGCGCGCAGCCGCCGCTCAGGGTGATCGCGTTTGACGCCACCACGTCGCCGACGGTGTTCACCTGGCCGGCCGTGCAGCTGAGCGTGGTCGCTTTGATGGCCGGTACCGACGCGAGCAGCGCCTGCGCCACGGCGTAGCGAGTGAGCGTCGTGCTGGTCGAGCCGACCGCCCCTCCAAACGAGATCGGCAGCGTGAGCGTGAGCAA
>VBIA01000217.1 GCA_005879985.1 Chloroflexota bacterium
TCCGTCCTCACCCGCTCTCCATACTTAGGGTCCGATGGAGGCACCAGGAGGCCCCGGGGCGCCGCCGATGTGGGGCCCCGGTCGGAAGATGGCCTTCGGTGCAGCGCCGGGCCCGCGAAGCAAGGTCTGGTACACGCTGGCCGACGGGAGCCTGAGCGAGGTTTTCTTTCCCACGCTCGATCGCGTCGCGCTGCACGAGCTGCGTTTCTTCGCATCGGCGCCGGGCGCGCCGCCAGTCGACGACGCAAGTGACGGACAGCACAGCATCAGCTGGCTGAGCGCTGGCGTACCTGCCTTCACGGTTGCGAGCACGCATCACGAGTACCGGCTGACGAAAGACTTCGTTTCCGACTCGGACGAGAACGCGATGATCATCTCGGGCACCTTCAATCCCGAGCTGCCGGACGTCCGTCTTTTCATGCAGGCTTCGGCGCACTGGTCGCCCGGCACCGAGGGCAACTTCGGCGAGGTGCTCGACACGCATCCGCCGGCGCTCCTGATGCGTCAACAGGACGTGTGGATGTGCATCGTCGGTCCGTTCAGCCGCGCGACGACAGGCTACTACCGCAGCTCCGACATCCATGTGGAGCTGCATGACGCCGACGGATTCATCACCCAGACCTACGAGCGCGCGGGCCCGGGTAACGTCGCGGTCGGCGCAGAGCTCGGCGTGAGGTCGGGGGCGTTCCAGCTCGCCATCGGCTTTGCGCACTCGCGCGCGGACGCGGAAGAGGTCGCGCGGCACGTGCTGCAGAAAGGCGCCGGCGCGCTGAAGGCATCGTTCGCGCGCGCGTGGCACGCGACGCCGGACCTCCCCGCAGCGCTGGCGAAGGTGAGCGGCGACGACGGAGCGCTCGCGAAAGCGTCGCTTGCAGTGCTTCGCTGCCTCGAGGACAAGACACGGCCGGGTGCGTACGTCGCCTCACCAAGCGCGCCGTGGGGCGAGACGAACCACGACGGCAACCACGTCTACCACCTGGTGTGGCCGCGCGATCTATGCCGTGTCGCTACCGCGCTCCTCGACGCCGGCGACCCGGCCGCGGCGCTCCGCGCTTTCCGGCATCTCCAGTCACGCCAGCGTCCCGACGGCGCCTGGTTTCAGAACTGGAACGTCGACGGCTCGCCGCACTGGACCTCGACGGAGCTCGACCAGGTGGCGCTGCCGATCCTGCTCGCATGGCGTCTCGGCGTCGCGGGCTGCCTCGACCAAGACCCTTATCCGACGATGGTGCGCCCGGCGGCGCAGTTCATCATCCGCGAGGGCCCGCTGACGCAGCTGGACCGCTGGGAGGATCTCGGCGGCCTTTCTCCATCGACGCTTGCCGCGTGCATCGCCGCGCTGATCGCCGCGTCGGAGTTCGCGCAGGACGTGGGCGAACATGTGGCCGCCGCGCACCTGCGCGCGGTCGCCGACTACTGGAACGATCGGGTCGAGGCATGGTGCAGCACCGTCGGCGGGCAGTACCTCAGGCTCGCGGCCGATCCCGACCGCCGGCCGGCCGAGGGCGCGTTAGCGCCGGAGTTCCTCGAGCTCGTCCGCTACGGGCTGCGGCGTCCCAAGGACGAGCGCATCCTGCGCAGCCTCGAAGGCGTGGACTCGAAGCTCAAGAAGAGCGTGCCTGGCGGCCCCTCATGGCGCCGCTACGTGGGCGATCGCTACGGCGAGCACGATGACGGTTCGCCTTGGAACGGCGACGGTCGCGGCCGCCTGTGGCCGGTGCTGACCGCCGAGCGCGCGCGTCATTTCTTCTCCATGGGCCTGCCGGCGGCCGAGCTCGTGCGCACGATGGAGTCGTTTGCCGGTCCGGGCTTGATGCTGCCCGAGCAGATCTGGGACGGTCCCGACATTCCCGCGCGTGGGCTCGCCCTCGGCCGCGCCAACGGGTCGTCATCGCCGCTGGGCTGGGCGCACGCCGAGTACCTGCAGCTGCTCGCGATGGTCGCGCTGAGCGGATTCCCGGACGTCGTGCTGCCCGCGCGCAGGCGCTACACCGAGGTGCCGCCGCAGGACCCCGCGTTCGTGTGGTCGCACAAGCACCAGATCACGAGGCTGCTGGCGGGCCGGCGGTTCAAGGTGCAGCTGCCGAGGCCGGGCTCAGTCCACTTCACGTTCGACGACTGGGCGACGCACGCGGACGTCGAGGCCGTCGACACGACGCTGGGTGTCTGGGTCGCCGAGCTGCCCAGTCACAAGGTGGCCGCGGGGTCGACCTTCCAGTGGACCGCTCACTACGCGACCGGCTGGGAAGGGCAGAACTTTTCCGTGACCCTTATCTAGCGGTCCTCGGGCGGCTCCAGGTCGTTCAGGCGCAGCTCGCTGCCCGCGTCCTCGTCGAACTGGCTGTGCAGCTCGCCGCAGTCCGCGCACCGGTAGAACTCTCCGACGAATCCCTTGTGCCACACCGCGTAGCTGACGACGCCCGGCTCCTCGACCAGGATCTCCTGCTCGAGCCGGTAGATCACCTGCTCCCAGCTGCCCGCCTCGATCTCCGGGTCGAGCACGACCAGGCAGTACGGGTGCGGTTCGCCCCAGACCATCGTCACCTCGCCGCGGCGCTCGTCCTCGGCGTTGACGATCGACCACGCTTCGGCCTGGTGGCCGCGCGTGCTTCGCACGAGCCTCAGGTGCGTCCAGAACCTCTCGGCCGATTCGCGCTCGGCTTTGTCGTGCTCGGCCTGCGCTTCCTGGAACGCGCTCCACATGCGCAGCAGGTGGTTGCGGAACCGGTGGTACGTCGGCAGC
>VBIA01000218.1 GCA_005879985.1 Chloroflexota bacterium
GCCCATGTCGGCGACGTACACGTCGCCCGCAGGAGAGATCGCAAGCCCGGCCGGTCCGTACAGAACGCCCTTCCCCCCGGCTACCGTGGTGATGATCCCCGCGCGCGTCACGCGCCGGATCACGTCGTTGCCGGTGTCAGCGATGTAGACATTTCCATCTGGCCCGACCGCCAGACCCCAGGGAAGGCTCAGCCTGGCGTGATCGGCCGGGCCACCGTCTCCGCCGTAGCCGTAGACATCGTTGCCGCCGGCGACGGTCGTGATCCGGTTCGACCCGGCTTCGACTCGCCGGATTCGGTTGCTCCCGGTGTCGGCAATCAGCACGTCTCCGCTGGTGTCGACCGCGACCGCATGCGGGTGGTTCAGCATCGCGTCAGCGGCCGGTCCCTGGTCGCCGGCCGAACCCGCCTCGCCCCTGCCTGCGAACCGGCTCAAGACGCCGTCGGGGGTACGTACCCATACCGCATTGCCGGCGAGATCCGCGATGTAGAGCGAGCCGTTCGGCGCGAACGCGAGACCGACCGGCTGCATCAGCGACGGTCGACCGGTCACGAGATGCACGGTGCTGTCGGGGTCCACGCGGCCGACCATCGAACCGTTGGCGAAGTACACCGTCTTGCCGTCGGGCCCGAGGGCCACAGCGGTCGGGTTGCCGATCGAAGCAGCGAGCGCGTCGTCGCCATTGACGAAGTCGTCGCTGTGGCCACCGGCCAGGATGCGTATCGAGCCACGAACGGGGTCGATCCGCTTGATCGCCAGGTTGTCGGTGTCGGCGACGTAGACGAGACCGTCGGGCCCGATCGCGACCGCTGTCGGCCGCCGGAGCTCCACCCCGGCCGAGGTGCCGGTCAAGACGGTGATCGAGGGACCGGCGTGGGTCGGTGGCGCGATCAGCCGCGGCACAGCGACGATCGCCACCAGGGCGAGCACTGCAAGCGCCGCGATCGGCACCAGCTGCGACGGAATCTGCACCCGGCGCCGGGAAGGCGCTACAAGCGCCACGCCGACTGCTGGCCGAGCGGCGTACCAGACGGCGACCTGGGCTCGGCTGTTGACTCCGAGCTTCTCGCGGATGTGCTCCAGGTGACCGTCGACCGTGCGCTCAGAAATGAACAGGCGATCCGCGATCGCCCGGTTGGTCAGGCCCTCGGCGACGAGGGCGGCGACCTCCTGTTCTCGCCGACTCAGCGGGGCGCGGCCGGCCACCTCTCGTGCCATCCCTGAAGTCGCGGGTGATCTTAACCCACGACAAACGGGTACCCGATGGGCACCAGAACGGGTGATTTGCCCGATGGGAGAAACCGCCGCGGGAGCCTAGCTTCGAAGTCGCGGCCGGAGACCGGCCGGCTTTGTCGACAAGGAGGGCAACGACGCAGGTGCTGCGCAGGGCAATCTCGCGGATCGTGGCTGTGGTCGCGACCCTGGCCGCGGCCACGCTCGCCTCGTGCCTCGCGGCCACGATGCTGCGTCACTGCCCGACCTCGGCACCGGCGGTCGTCGTGCTGCGTGCGGACCCAACCCACCTCTCCCAGGAGCGCATCGACGCCACCGCCCCGCCGACTTATCAGCAAGTCGACGTCACCTTCAGAACAAGGAGCACGCAACGATGAGAACCCGATTTCACGCAATCGCCGTCGCCGCCGTCGTTCTGGTCGCACTCACTGCGTGCGGTGGGAGCGCGCAGGTCGCGAGCAAAGGTGCCGTCAAGATTGGCGTCGACCTGCCCGAGGCCCTGCCCGACGGGGCTGCGACGCTGAACGGCGTCCGCTTCGCCGTGCAGAGGGCCGGTGGCTCGGTTGGGGGGTGGGCCCTTGTGATCGACCACCGCGACGACACGCGCCAGGGCGGACCCAGCGCAGACGCGGGTGTGGAGAACGTGCAAGCAATGCTCGGCAACGGCGACGTGGGCATGATCGGTCCCTATACCTCCTCAGTGGCGAAGGCGGAAATTCCGATCGCGGCGGCGCAACACTTCGCCATGATCAGCCCGTCCACAACCCAGCCCTGCCTGACCCGCGACGAATCCTTCTGCTCGTACCATCCACAGGACCTGCGACGCCCTAACCCGATCAACTTCTTCCGGCTTGTCACGACGAACCTCGAGCAGGCGCGCGCAATGGCAGACTACTTCTACGGCACACTCGGAGTCAGGAACGTGGCCGTACTCGACGACTCGTTCCCGATCAGCACGACGATGGCCGACACGTTCGAGGCTGAGTTAAAGAGGCTCGGCGGCACTGTGGCCAAGCATTCCGAGTACAAGAAGGACCAGCAGGGCAGCGACTTCAAGTCGATCCTGCTTTCCTTCAAGGACGCGGGCGCTCAGGCCGTGTACGCGTCCGGATTCGACTTTTCGAACATCTGCATCCCGCGCCGGCAGATGGAAGAGATCGGATGG
>VBIA01000152.1 GCA_005879985.1 Chloroflexota bacterium
GCGAGCCGGTCAGAAAGAAGACCGCGCTCATGAGCGCCGGATGCAGCAGGCCCCAGTAGTACTCCCACCCGCGCAGGTCCCACAGCCGCGGGCCGTGCGTGAGCCCGATCTCCTTCGTCAGGTACGCGATCTGCCAGTGGTGGTACGCGTCCGTGAAGCCGTCGCCGGCGTTTTCTGGATCGGCGACAAAGAAGAGATAGACGAGCCTCGGGATGAGCGCGGCCGCGGCCACCGACGCGAGCCAGGGCCATGGAGGCGCAGCCGGATAGACCTGCGCAGCCTCGTCGACGCGCGACGGCGCCGGCGGCTGCTCCCGATCGAGCTCGTCCTCGTCGGCGAGAATCCGCGGGAGCCGCAGCTTCACGCGCTGGCCGCTTCCGCCGCGACCCGCTCGTGCGAGCGCGCCACCTCGAGGACAGCCCGCTCCAGAACGTCGGTGTGCCGCTCCCAGTCGAATCGCCTTGCCCACTCGAACGCGCGCTCGCCAGTCGCCTGATTCTTCTCCGGGTCGTCGAGCAGCGCTACGATCCCCGCCGCGTAGTCCTCGACCACCAGCGGCTCGGCCAGGTGCCCGGTTCCCTCACCCACCGTCACGGTCGGACCCGCCTGGTTCCACGCCACGACCGGCACTCCCTTGGCCATCGACTCGATCACGCCCATGCCGAAGTCTTCCTCCGGCGCCGGATAGACGTACACCGCCGCGCCTTCGTACAGGCGCTGCAGCTCGTCCTCGGTGATGGTGCCCAGCAACAGCACGGCGTCGCCAAGCCCGAGCTCTTTCACGAGCGCGTGCAGCTCCGCGGTGTGCGCGGTGGCCGGGCCGGGGATCACGAGCTGCGCGCGCGGGTGCTTCTCCCGGACCAGCGCCATCGCGCGAATCGCGAGGTCGAAGCGCTTCTGCGGGTAGTGCCGGTTGGTCAGTAGCACGTACGGCCGGCGGATCGGGTAGCCGTTGATCGTCAGCCCGCCCGAGAAGCGCGACTGGAGGGACAGCGGATAGCCCGAGCTGACGACGTGGCACCCCGCCGGGCAGTCGATCGCATCGCGCTTGTAGATGCCGCGGATGATGTCGCCGATGTAGTCGCCGTTGACCAGCAGGTGGTCGGCCTCCTGCACCGACCTGCGATCGGCCCACGCAACGAATCTCGTCGCACGCAGCACGATCGCGGCCAGCAGCCGGTAATCGGAGTTGACGAACCAGCCGGTCTGGCGGTCGATGCTGCGCGGGTAGACGAGCCGGTTCGGTTGGTTGAGGTAGACGACGTACGGCACGTCGATGAGACGAGCCGCCCACCACGCGATCCACGCGCTGGGCTGGTTGCATCCGACGATCGCGTCGACACCCCGGAACCGCCACGCGTACAGCGGCATGAGCAGCGACGTCGCCGCCATCTGCACCGCCTCGCGAAACGGAAACCAGCGCGGCAGCTGCGGCAGGAAGGTGCGCACCCGCAGGTCGTCGAGCAGGTCCGGGTAACAGCGCGAGGCGTCGACGGTCGGCGCGTAGCAGTCGACCTGGTAGCCGCGGCGGCGAAGCCCGAGCACCTCCTCGATCACGATCCGCTCGCCGCCTCCGGAGTAGGTGAAGCCGCAGTGGAAAACCGCGACGCGCCGCGGCGCGCCGGCCAGCGCCTGCCGCCGACCACCCACAAGCAGGAAGCCGAGCAGGCCCAGAACCAGCGCGTAGGCCGCTGTGACTGCGTGATACACGACGATCGCGCCGGCTGCGACCGCGGGCGCAAGGCCGAGCCCGCCACCGAGCACGAGCGAGCCCGCCACCTCGAGGTTGCCGAGGTAGCCGGGGCCTGCCGGCACCGCGAAGCTCAGCAGCAGCGCCGGGTACGCGGCCATCGCCTTCCACGTCGGGATGTCGACGCCGACAGCTGCGAAAAGCAGCGTGAAGTTGAACGCATCGAGCAAGAGAGCCAGCGCCGTGAGTCCGGCGAGCCGCGCCGCCAGCGCCGGCGTCCACAGCCCACGCGCCCCGGCGCGGAAGGCGAACGCCTGGCCGGCGAGCGCCGAGGAGATGCGAGCCGGCAGCACGCGGCGCGCGAGGGATGATCGCGCCACCCGCGGCCCGAGCAGCGCGGTGCCGAGCACCGCGCCGAGCAGTCCGACCGCAAGCGCCGTCGCCCCCAGCAGGCCGCGCGGGGCTGCGACCACGCCGGTCGCCGCGACCACCGCCAGCACGGCCAGCACGAGCGCCACGCCCGCGAGGTCACACGCCTTGTCGATGACGATGGTCGCCAGGGCTGAGCCCGCGGGCACGCGATGCCGGCGCCACAGCCACCATGCGCGCGCCGCGTCTCCGGAACGGATCGGCAGCACGTAGTTCAGCAGGCCGCCGGCTGCGTTCATCGCAAACGCGCGCACCATCCCAACCGGCGCCAGCGACCGGAGCAGCCACTGCCAGCGCCGTGCCCGCATCACGCTGGTGATGACGAAGACCAGCACCATCAGCGGCAGCACCCACCAGCGCTGGATGCGGATGTGCGCGACCACGTCGGTTAGCGAAACGGTGCGGACCCACAGCCACAGCAGGGCCAGGCCGAAGGCGGTTTGAAGTCCGAGTCGTATCCAGCGGTTGCGCGAGGACGCGGTCGGGTTGGGACTTACTGAAGGCATTCAGTCGCGAGCTCCGGCTGGTCCGACGGTTCAGCCGGCAGAATCCAGCGCTGCACGAACATCCAGAAGGCGAACAGCCAGCCCACGACCAGCACGGTTCCGCCGTAATCGTGGAACAGCACCGCCACGGTCTGACCCCACGTGGCCGCCAGGGCCGCGACCGCTGCTACACGCAGCAGGTTGAGCAGCATCGTCCCCGCGACGCCGATCATCACGACCTGCACGCGGGCCTCGAGCGGTTGATGGCCGCGCAGGCCGGAGATGAAGCTGACGCCGAGCAGCACGAGGCTCTGCCAGCCGATGCAGTTCCACGAGATCAGGAGCACGTGCATCGAGCCGCTGCCGTCCCACACGACCATATGACTGCCCGCCGCCGCGGCCTTGATGCCCACCGCGCTCAGCAGGCCGACGATCATGCGCGACTCGACCGGCACGATTGCCTGAAGGGGATTGTTGACGCCGAGCTGCAGCGCCCATGCGGTGAGGAGGTCGTCGAACGTGGTGACGAGCGGGAGCACCATGAGCAGCGCGCACGCCAGCGCCACCAGCGTCATGTTCAGCGCGTCGCGCTCCTGCTTCCTCATCGGGTCACCCATTTTGCAAGCGACTCCAGCCGCCGGCGTCCGGTGACGAGAGGGATCGCCAGGGCCAGCCCCGCGAAGGGGAGCAGAGACTCAGGCACCACGACGCTCGGCGGCGTGATGTGCGTGTCGCCGCTGCCAACCACGCCGTCGTAGACCAGCGATGGCTTTCCACCGGTGGCGTGAGTCAGCACGACCTGCACGCACAGCGAACCGCCGGATGGAATCGACAGCGCGGTTTGGCTTCCGCTCGTGCTCACGGTGAATGGGCTCGTGGTGTTGGCGCCACTCCCGCCGTACGTCGTGGTCCACGTCGTGCCGGCGTTGGGCACCGCAGGCACGAACAGCGCGCAGCTGGAACCGGAGACGACGCCCGCGCTGATGGTCACGGTGTCGAGCGTGTTCCCGTTGCCGCCGGTCCAGTACATGGTGAACGTCCACACGCCGGCGGTGATCGTCTGCGCGGGCAGGCCGGTCCACGCCCAGGTCGTGATGACACCGCCCGACTGGGACTGGATCGAGCAGGCCGTGGTGCGCGTGCCGGCCGTCTGGTCGATGGTGGAAGCCGCGCATGGAGCGGCGCCCGATCCATGGAGGTACAGCGGATTGCCTGCAGCCTGGCTTATCGGTGCTTTGGTCGAGCCCCACGCGAGCAGGGCGATCGCGATCGCCATGGCGCCCGCCACGATCCAGCCGGCGTGACGCCGGCGCGAGCCCGAGCTCCACTGAACTGGGGGTGACGGCGGCGGCATGGCGGGCCTCAGGCGCGTCTCGCGCGGGCCGAGCAGCCACTGCCGCAGCATGCGCAGCCGGCGCAGGTGATGGACCTCGTCGGTGATGCGCCCAGTCTTGGGCGTGCGGAACCACGGCCCCTCTTCCTTTCTGATCAGTCCCTTCAGAGCGGCCCAACCCTGGAACGGAACCAGGGCGAACGAGAGCACGAGCGCTCCGAGCACGCCCTGCAGGTCGCGACCCGGCGCCTCCTCGAGGATCAAGCCGCCGAGGTTCATCAGAGGCAAGGCGAAGATGTTCGAGAACAGGAGCGACCAGCCGAGCACCGCGGTCCATCCGGGCACGTGCGTGCGGAAGACGACATCGGAGATCAGCCAGCTCAGTGAGCCCAGCACGAAGAGCGCTGCCTGCAGGTAATACGTCGCATCGAACGCGAACTCGAGCTTCTCGATCGGGCTGACGTAAGGCGACACCATGATCGGCCAGAACCATTTGCGAACGTTGTGGGTGTGGCCCTCGGCCCAGCGCATGCGCTGCCGTGCAAGACGCGAGAAGGTGGCCACGCATTCGGCGGGCGTCTCGGCCCAAGGCGTGTACGCGACCTTGTAGCCGCGCGCGTAGAGCTTGAGCGTGAGCTCCCAGTCCTCGGTGAGGCTCGTGCCCCATCCGACCTGACGCAGGATGTCCGCGCGGATCATGTACGCGGTGCCCGCGACCATCTTCAACGCGCCCACCGCGTCCTGGAACGGCCGCTCCACCATGTAGCTGCCTGCGTACTCGGCGCGGACAGCCTCGGTCAGCCAGCTTTCCGACTTGTTGAGGACGTGCCACTGGTAGCTCTGCACGGCGGCGATCTCGTCGCGCCGGCGCGGCGCGCCATCGACGCCGCCCCTGTCATAGAAATAAGGAAGAAAGCGGTCGACCGAGTCGGGGAACGGCATCGAGTCGGCGTCGAAGACGACGACATACTCGGTGCGCGGGTCCATGACCTTGAGCGCCTCACGCAGCGCGCCGCCCTTGAACCCCTGGCGGCTGTTGCGGTGGAGGATCTTGAACTTCGGCCGGCCGACCCACTGCTGCAGGATCTGCACCGACTCGTCGGTCGAGTCGTCGACCAGCACGACCTCATACGCAGGGTACTCGAGCTGGTCGAGCGAGTTCAGCAGTCGCTCAATGACGCGTCTCTCGTTGTAGGCGGCGACGTGCACCGAGACGAACGGGTGGTAGCCGAGGTCGATGTGATAGCCGTTGCCGTTGCCGTTCCCATGGCCGTTGCCGTTTCCGTTTCCATTGCCCCGGCCGCGACTGATGCCGATGAGCCCTGAGGCGTGCTGGCGCTCCGCCCCGACCGCGTCATGTCCGTCGCCGTTGCGCCGCCGGCCCGAGGGGAGCAGCGCCGACAGCAGGACGATGCCGGTGCTCAGGTAGTACTTGACCGCATACGCGAAGAAGATGCCGCCGAGGAGCAGTCCGGTGAACGCGAGCGCGTACGCGATGGCGTCCCGCGTGTCGTGGACGTGCGCCTGGGCGAAGAGTTCGACGGAGCCGCGGATGATGGCCAGCACCGGCAGGACTGCCGTGAGTGCCGCGATGAGCAGCACCGCATCGAGGATCGCGGTCCAGAACGCCTGGCTGGAGTCGGGACCGCGGCGGAGGCCGACCACCGTCGCCGCTGTCACAGCGAAGCCGGTGACGGCCAGCGCCAGGCCGGCCGGCGCAGACCAGGCGGCGCCGAGGGGCGCCAGCGCGATAACCAACAGGCCGCACGCCACCAGGGCGGCGCCTCCGGCGAGGCCCAGAGCCGGTCCGAAGCGTCCCATCAGGAGCGGCGGCCGTCTTCTCCGACGGGACTGTCCTCAGTGCACCTCGAAAGCGTGCATCGAAGAAGCGCCTGGCCTATGGCCAGGCGGTTGACAGCTTCCCTTGGTCGGATCGTAGTGTGCAATTGGGCGCTGTGGCAACGAATCATTAGCACGACGGGATCGGGATTGTAACCTCGACCCTTGGCATTTCGAGAGTGGCGTCGCAGGTTTGTCGTTGAAAAAGAGCAGAAAAAATCCTGTTACGGGCTCGAATCCCGTCCTAGACTCAGATTGCGAGGCGGGCGACTCCGCATGCCCTACCCTCACTCAATAAGAACCTCACCCCCCGCAGCCAAGCTCGGTGCCGGTGTCGAGAAATCGCCCGGCCCGAGTTTTTTTATGCGCCCCGACGGCTCTTCGTCGCCCAGTCCCTCAGCCCCTCGCCCCAATGCCTCAGCGGCTGCACACGCTCTGACCCCAGGCAGCCGTTGAGGGGCCTCGGTGCAACGCCTGCAGAGGCGCTTGTGCTGACCGACTCGACCGGCCAGTCGACACCGCACTCGGTCAGCACCGCGCGTGCAAAGTCGTCCCAGCCGCAGCATCCCTCGGCCACGACGTGGACGAGTCCCACCATGCCGGAGGCCGCCAGCGCGATGCTCGCCTCTGCCAGGTCTGGCGTGTAAGTCGGGTTCACCTTCTGGTCGGCGACTACCGTCAGCGGCTTGCCCTCGCGGGCGGCGCGGACGATCCGGTCCGGGAAGCTCCCGCCTTTGGCCCTGGACCCGGTACTGCCGAACAGGGCCGCCGTCCTGATGACCAGCGCGGCCGGATGCTCGGCCAGCACCCGCCGCTCGCCCTCCGCCTTGGATCGGGCGTAGGCGCCCAGCGGTCCGACCGCGTCCGACTCGAGGTAAGGCCGGTCGAGCCGGCCGTCGAACACGAAGTTGGTCGAGTAATGCACCAGCGCCATGCCCAGCGTCCGGCAAGCGGCCGCAGCGTTGAAGGCGCCGTCGGAGTTGACCGACAGCGCCCGCTCGGGCTCGGTCTCGGCCCGGTCGACGGGGTTATAGGCGGCGCAGTTGAAGACGACGTCGGGACGGTGGCGCTCGAGCGCTGCTCGTACGCCGGCCGCGTCAGTGACGGAGAGCTGCTCCCGGGTCATGGCCACCGCGCCGGGCACCAGCCGGGCCAGATCCGAGCCAAGCTGGCCCCCGGCGCCCAGTACCAGAGCCTTCAAGGCCGCCTGGCAACGAGATGACGAGCCATGGGCACGATTTGTTAAGCGTGAGCTAAACTGTCATTTAGCTGAATCGCCTTCACCCCTCCCTTGAGCCCTCCCTCTCCGGAGGGAGGGCCGGAGGTCCCGCCTGGCCGGCTGCGGCCGTCATCTCCCGACCCGAATCGAGCAGCGCTGTCATCTCCTCCTCGGGCGCGGGACGGCCGATGAAGAATCCCTGAGCCGCGTCCACCCCCGCCTCGATCAGCATCCCCTCCGCGTCGCGGTCCTCCACGCCCTCGGCGATCACACGGAGGCCGAGGCTGTGGCCCAGGCCGACCGCCGCCTTGACGATCGCCGCTGCGTCCGGGTCGCCAGGCAGCGTCTTGACGAAAGAGCGGTCGACCTTGATCTCGTGGATCGGCAGCCGCTTGAGATAGATGAGCGAGGAGTACCCGGTGCCAAAGTCGTCGAGCGACAGCTGCACACCCAGCTCGGCCAGCCGCTCCAACGCCTTTGCCGCCGGCGCCGACATCGCGGCGCCTTCGCTGACCTCGAGCGTGAGGCGGCGGGGCTCGACCCTCGACGTGGCCAGCGCCCGAGTGACGTCCTCGACGATCGAGTGATCGTCGAGGCTGCGCGGCGAGACGTTCACCGCCACGGAAAGGTCCTGCCCTGACGCGATCCACAGCGCCAGCTGCGCGAGCGCCGTATCCAGCACCCAGCTGGTCAAAGGCCTGATCACGTTCGTGTCTTCCGCAAGCGAGATGAACCGGTCCGGCGGCAGAAGGCCTTCACGCGGATGGTTCCAGCGCACCAGGGCCTCCAGCGCGTAGGTCGTGTGCGCCGGCAGCAGCACGATCGGCTGGTAATGCAGCACCAGCTCGCCCTGTGTCATCGAGCGCCTGAGGTCGCCGGCGAGGCCCGATTGGCGCAGCGTCTGCCCTTCGTGCTCCGGCGAGTAGACGGCAAAGCCGCCGCCGGACTTTTTCGCGACGTACATGGCGACGTCGGCGCGGCGCAGCAGCGTGCCCGGGTCGTCGCCGTGTATCGGATACATCGCGATGCCGATGGACGCGCCGGTCTCGACAGTGTGGTCCCCGATCGTGAAAGTGCCTTCGAGCGAAGCGAGGATCTTCCGCGCCGCCGCGACCACGTTGTCCGGGTGCTTGGCGTCGGTGCTGACGACCGCGAACTCGTCACCGCCAAGCCGCGCGATGGTGTCGGTCGCTCTCAACACGCCCTTCAGCCGAGAAGCGACCTCCTGCAGCAGCGCATCGCCGCGGTCGTGGCCGAGCGCGTCGTTGATGTCCTTGAAGCGATCGAGGTCGAGCAGAAGGACGCCAAACATCGTCTGGTTGCGGCGCGCGCCGAGCAGCGCCTGCCGCAGACGGTCGCCGAACAGCGTGCGGTTGGGCAGTCCGGTCAGCGAATCGTGCAGCGCCTGGTACTCCAGCGCGTCGGTGTGCGCCTTGCGCTCGGAGATGTCGCGCACTGTCGCGATGAAGAGGCGACGCGACCCGACCTGCGCCGAGTTGACCAGGAACTCGAGTGGAAACAGGCTCGCGTTCTTGCGCTTGCCCATGGTTTCGAGGGCACCTGATGCGGGCAGGTCCTGCGTGAGCCTGCGCTCGACGTAGTTTGTGAAAGATCCGCGATGCGTCGTCGCGATGAGCGCTTCGACCTTCTGTCCGACCAGCTCCTTCTCGTCGTAGCCGAACAACCGGCTCACCGCGGGGTTGATCGAGTTGATCACGCCCGCCGAGTCCAGCGTGACGAGCCCGTCCGACACGTTGTCGAGCACGGAGCGCATGCGCTTCTCGCTCTCCTGCAGAGCAACTTCGGCGCGTTTGCGCTCGACGAACTCGCCAATCTGCGAGCCGATGTCGTTCATCACGCCCAGCAGCCCCTCGTCGAGCTCGCGCGGCGCCCACGTGGCCAGCGAGATCATGCCGACGACGCGGCGGCCGCTTCGAACAGGGAATCCGACGAGGCCGTGGAGCCCGACGGCCAGCGCGGCGGCCGAGCGAGGCGACGGATCCTTCGCCAGGTCGGTCAGCGATACGGGCCGGCTCTCCTCCCAAACGTGGCCCGCCAGTCCCTCGCCACGGCGGAAGGTGAACTGACTCGCTGTCGCCTCATAAGCGGAGGTATCGCGGCCGGGCCGCTTCCACGAGACGACGAAATGCATCACCTCGCGCGCCCCGTCGACCTCCCAGTACTCGCCGAGCTCCCAGTCCAGCGCGCGGCACAGCCCCTCGAGCACGTGCGGCGCAGCCTTGTCCCAGCCGGGTGACGTCACGAGGGCCTGCGTCACGGCGAATCGCGCCGACTGGAGCACCTCCGCGCGCATGCGATCGCGAATGTCGACCGCGACGGTCTGCAGGTAAACGGCCTTGCCTTCGGCGTCACGCACGAGCCTGGCCGCGACGTCCACCCAGACCGACTGGCCGTCCTTGCGGATGTAGCGCTTGTCGATGCGATAGCCTGGCGTCTCGCCCGCAAGCACCCGACGCAGCGCGTCCTCGCTCGCCATGAGGTCCTCCGGGTGCGTCAGCTCCAGGACCGAGACCCCGCGCAGCTCTTGCTCGGTGTAACCCACGAGCTGCCGGAACGCTTCGTTGGTTGATGTCAGGCGCCCGTTGAGGCCGGCGAATGCCATGCCCGCCTGCGACTGCTCGAACAGCGTCCGGAATCGGGTCTCGCTCTCGCGCTCAGCCTCCTCCGACCGGTGCCGGTCAGTTACATCGCGCACCACCGCGAGCAGGCGGCGCGGTCCCTCGGCCGCGAGGGGCCGGATCGAGGTCTGGACCTGGACGATGCGGCCGTCCTTGGTGACAAGCGCCGACGCATAGTGGACGGGCACGTCGCCCGCGCCCCCCAGTCGCTTGGCGAGCTGCTCGGTCAGGCCCGCGCGCTGGTCGGCG
This sequence comes from Chloroflexota bacterium, assembly GCA_005879985.1. Classification (GTDB taxonomy): domain Bacteria; phylum Chloroflexota; class Dormibacteria; order Dormibacterales; family Dormibacteraceae; genus CF-118. The sequence continues at coordinate 9,884 of VBIA01000152.1, forward strand.
GGCGCGAGGGCGATGAGCGAAGGCAGCGCGGCCAGCTCCTCGGGCGTGTAGC
>VBIA01000219.1 GCA_005879985.1 Chloroflexota bacterium
CGGCGCCTGGTTGGTGGTCAGCTGCTTCAGCGGCCGGCCGAACTGGTTGAGGATGTAGATGTCGGAGTAGAAGCCGCCGCGCTTGACGGCGAGCAGGTTGCCGTCAGGCATCAGTGAGGGCTGCATCCAGCCGGCCTCCGGCGTGAGCTGGCGGTAGCGACCGAAGCTGAGACTGTAAAGAGCGCCGTTCTGCGCGACGAAGAGCGTGCCCGGCAGCTGGAACCCTCGAGGCGTCGGCTGCGCGGCCGTCGGCTTCAGGGGCGCGGCAGCCAGCTTTGACTGGCGCGAGCCGATGAGGAGATAGGTGGACACGCCGGTCAGCACCATCAGCACCGCGAGACACACGCCGAGCACGACCTTCGGGATCATGGGAAGTACTTGTGCACCAGCGGCAGGATCAGGCCCCAGTCCGGGTACAGGCTGCCGTTGGGGGCGCCTCCATGCGTGTACGGCGACGCGAGGATGATCTGCCTGATCGCGTCGGGGTTGTCGAAGCTCGCGGCCACCGGCAGCAGGGTGGTCACCCGGTCGACCGAGATGTTGGTCTTGACCTCACCCCCGATCGCCTGCGCCAGCGCGGGGATGTCGGCCGGCGACAGCTCCTTCGCTTTCTGACGGATGGCGAGCAGCACCTGCTGCTGCCGGCGCGAACGCCCGAAGTCGCTTTGCAGGTCGTTGTGGCGCGAGCGCACGTACTGCAGCGCATGCACGCCGTCGAGGTGCTGCGGTCCGCCCATCACCGCGATGCGCTGGTAGCCGTATGGGGTGTTGGTGTTGATGTCGAGCGGGTAGTAGTCATCGAGCACCGGGTTGGAGGTGACGACGTCGATGCCGCCGATCGCATCGATTACACGGATCAGGCCAAGCAGCCCGACCCAGACGTAATAGTTGACGTGAACGCCGAAGTTGTTCTGCACCGTGGCGATCGCTGCTTTCGCGCCGCCGTACGAGTAGGCGCCGTCGATCTTGGCGCTGCCGCCTGTCGAGAGCGGCACCAACAGGTCGCGCGGGATCGACAGCATGATCACCTGCTTGGTCGATGGGATGACCCGGACCAGGATCATCGACTGCGTCAGCACGTGCTCGCTGAAGAACTTGGAGTCGTCGTCCGAGCCGAGCAGGAGGACGGTGAACGCGCCCTGCTGCTGGGGCGTGGGGCTCGCGGACGGCTCCGGGCTGAACAGCGAGGGCAGCGGAGAGGGCGACGGGATGATGATCGGGTTGTTGATCGCGTCATAGGCGGTCACCACGGCGGGCAGGAAGTACGCGAAA
>VBIA01000220.1 GCA_005879985.1 Chloroflexota bacterium
CTGCTCGAGCCAGGCCTTGGCCACGGCGTCCGGGTCCTGGTGCTGAATCTGCACCTGGGAGTTCAATGTGACGAGGTCCGAAGTCGTCAGCTTGGCGCTGATTTCGTTCAGCACCTTCTTCGCCTCGTCGGTCGCCACCGCCGACCGGAGGATCGGCACCACGTTGTCGGCAGCCTCGAGGTGCTTGTCATCCTGGAGCACTACCAGGCCAAGCTGGTTGAGATCGCCATCGCTGCTGAACACAAGCCCGACATCGATTGTGCCGTTCTTGAATGCAGCGCGTGTCGCGGGGCCGTCGGTGTCGAGCGCGACGAACTTCTTGAAGTGCAGTCCGTAAACCGAGTCCAGTCCGGGCTGGCAGTAGGGCCGGGTCGGGCATTCGGGACCCGCGCCGAGTACGAGCTGGCTCGCGACGGGTGCGAGGTCTGAGAGCTTGGTCAGGTTGTACTTCGCCGCGGTCGCCTTCGTCACCGCGAACGCGTTCTGGTCCACGGCCGCCGACGGGGTGAGCGCGACCAGGCCCAACGACTGCAGATGGCCGTTGAGCTTGGAGGTGGTGGCAGTCGTGTCGCCGTTGGCCTCGCCCGCCTTGTTGTTGTAGTACTCGAGGTCCGTCGCGGCATAGCCGATGTACAGGTCGATCTGGCCCGACTTCAGGGCCGGCGCCACGACCTCGCGGTTGCCCAGGTTGAGCCGGAACTTGACGTCGTAGCCGTCATGCTTCAGCGCCTGGCCGTAAAGTTCGGCGAGCACACTGCCCTCGGTGAACGCGAAGCCACCGACGGTGACTGTTCCCTTCGACGTCGCAGTCGGCGTCGAGGTGCTGCCGCAGGCGGCGACGACGAACGCGAGCGCCGCGACTGCAGCCAGTCGGTGCCCCAATCCCGCTTTTGAGTTCATCTAAGAGTCTCCTTGCAAAGAGCCGGTATGCCGATCCAACCTCGGCGCCTGTCTGATTCTTCCATGCCGCGGGTCAGCCGGCCTTGAACATCGTGACGCGCTGGGCCATCCGCGATCGCTCCGACCGGACGCCTCGCGGGACAAGGATGCGCTCCAGACCTCCGAGTGCAAAGTCGGTCCCCACCGCGAGCAGCGCCACCGCCACCGCTCCGGCGGCGACGGCCGGATAGATCTGGGTCGCATATCCGTCCACGATGAACCGGCCCAGCCCGCCGCCGCCGATGAAGGCGGCCACGGTCGCGGTGGCGATCACCTGCACCGCGGACGTACGTATGCCCGCCATCACGAGTGGTACCGCCAGAGGCAACTCGATTCGCATCAGTTGCGGGAGCTCGCGATAGCCCATGCCGCGCGCGGCGTCCCTGACGTCCTTGTCGACCTCGGTGAGGCCGACATAGCTGTTGGTGACCATGGGCGGAATCGCCAGCGCAACGAGGGCGATCACGACCGGTGTGTCCCCAAGCCCGAAGAGCTGGAACGCGATGATGAGGATTCCAAACGAAGGCACTGCACGCCCAGCGTTGGAGATGTTGATCGCCAGGTTGCCGAATTTGCCGTAGTGGCCCAGCGCGACGCCGATGGGCAGCGCGATCACCGCGCCGATGGCTACCGACTCTAACGAGATCTGCGCGTGCTGCAGCGTTCGCATCGGGATGCCGTCGTCGCCCGTCCAGTGGCTCGGATCGCGAACCCAGTCGAGGACACTCATCAGGAACGACACCGGTCAGGTCCTCGCCCAGGGAACGGCGAGCCGCTGAACACCGGCCAGCGTCAGGTCCGCCACCAGCGCGAGCAGGATCGAGAGCAGCGTGCCCATCAGCAGCGGCGTGCGGAAGTCGTCGATCAACCCCTCGTAGATGAGCTGGCCGAGGCCGCCCAAGCCGATGACGGCGGTGATGGTGATGAGCCCGATGGTCGACACCGTGGCGATGCGCACGCCCGCGAAGATCGCCGGCAGCGCCAGCGGCAGCTCGACCCTCAGCAGGCGTGCCGTGCGCCGGTAGCCCATGCCGTCGGCGGCGTCGATCACGTCCGCGGGCACCGCCTCGAGCCCCACCAGGATGTTGCGTATCAGGATCAGCACCGTGTAGCCGACGAGGCCGATCTCTGCGGTCAGCACCGAGAGGCCGGTGTACGGCACGAGGACCGAGAAGATTGCCAGTGATGGGATGGTGTAGAAGATGCCTGACACTGACAGCACCGGATTGCGCAGGCGCCGCCATCGATGCGCAAGCACTGCTAGCGGCAGCGAGATCGCGAGTCCAACGCCGACCGCGATCACGGTGAGCAGCAGGTGTTGCTGGATGGCGTCGATGAAAAGCTGCACGTGAGTGAAGAGCCAGCTCCAGATGATCCAGGGCTGCTCCTCGGCCTGCAGGAATAAGCCGGCCGCCATTCAATTACCGTAATCGAGGCGCGATGATCACGCTGGAGCACGTCAACAAGGGGTTCGCAGGCGGCTCCAACGCGGTGCGTGACCTCTCGCTGGTGATCGCGACCGGAGAGACGTGTGTGCTCCTGGGGCCGTCAGGCTGCGGCAAGACGACGACGCTGCGCATGATCAACCGCCTCATCGAACCCGACGGCGGACGCATCCTGGTCGACGGTGTCGACACCCTGCAGGTTGATCCGGTGCAGCTCCGGCTGAAGATGGGCTACGTCATCCAGCAGACAGGGTTGTTCCCGCACATGACGGTGGCCGACAACGTGGCCACGGTGCCGCGGCTGTGGGATTGGGATGCGGCGAAGGTCAACGCACGCGTCGACGAGCTGCTCGAGCTGGTGGGCCTTCCGCCGCGCGAGTACCGCAGGCGCTATCCACATCAGCTGTCAGGAGGTCAGCGGCAGCGCGTCGGTTTCGCGCGCGCGCTCGGCGCGGACCCGCCCATCCTCTTGATGGACGAACCTTTCGGCGCGGTCGACCGCATCACGCGCGAGCGGCTGCAGCAGGAGTTCATCAGCATCCAGCGGTCGGTCCGGAAGACCGTGGTGTTCGTGACCCATGACATAGACGAAGCGGTGATGGTCGGAGACCGCATCTGCCTCATGAAGATGCAGGCGGAGATTGCGCAGTACGACACGCCGGAGCGAATCCTTACCCAGCCGGCGAGCGAATACGTTGCCCAGTTTCTTGGTCGCGAGCGATTGATCCGGCGCATGTCGGTGGTGACGATCGACCCTCACACTCTCGAGCAGTCGCACAAGGCTGGGGTCGACGAACCGCGGGTGCAGGTGGGGAGCACCTTGACGGAGGCGTTTGCCGCAGCCCTGTCCAGCCCGACGGAGCAAGTCGCGGTCTTCGACGGCGAGCGTTACCTCGGAGAGTTCACCGCAACATCG
>VBIA01000153.1 GCA_005879985.1 Chloroflexota bacterium
TCTTTGAACTTGATGACGAAGTTGATGACGATCGGATACGTCGCGGACGCGAGGTCGCCGTTCCCCGAGTTGGTGATCGAGTCGCAGTGGGCCTTGCTGTCGGTGTAGAACACGACCTCCGCCGCGGTCGCGCCGTGAGACTTCGCCTTGTCCCATTCCGACTTGGTCGACGTGTAAGTGCTCGGGTCCTTCGACTTGACAGCGTTGAGGAACGAATCGATGTCGCCCGAGGCCGAGCACTTCTGAACACCCTTGGGCAAGTCGCCTGACTGCACGGCCACGTCGGCGACACCTGTCGCCGCCGCGCTGGACTGAGTGCACGCGGTCACCACTAAAAGTGCGGCGAGCGCGATCCATCGACGCATCGCTAAAAGGTTAGAGGCACGAACCCTCGGCCCGCCTCCCATAAGAAGAAAGATCGTTCAGGAGCCGCGAGTAACCGGCGGCATCTTGTGTCAACATGCATCCGGCCTCGTCATGTCCATCGATCTGCAGGCCGCGGCGAACGAGTACATCGGATGGCTTCAGCTCGAGGCCAACCGCAGTCCCAACACGGTCCGCGCCTACGACGCCGAGCTGAAAAAGCTCATCGTCTTCCTGCACGAGAGCGGCCACACCCTGCAGCTCGCCGACTTGCGCCACGAGGACCTGCGCGCCTACCAGCGCCTGCTGGCGACCCGCTTGAAGAGCCCGGCTTCGCGCGCCCGCGCGCTGGTGGCCGTCCGGTCCTGGCTGCGCTGGGTCGCACGCGAAGGCTTCATCGATCGGGACCTTTCCAACGGCATCACGCTCCCGAAACTCGAGCAGCGCCTTCCCAAGCCGATCGATTCGGACGAGTTGGCGCGCCTGCTCGCCGCGCTGCCATCCGGCACGCCTCTCGAGAAGCGCGACAAGGCGCTCGTCCAATTCCTGATCAGCACCGGCTGCCGCATCTCCGAATCGCTCGCCCTCGACCGCACCGACTTCCCGCGCACTGGGAACCGGCTGATCGTCACGGGAAAAGGCTCCAAGCAGCGGGCCGTGTACCTCACCGCCGACGCGCGCGCCGCGCTGGAGGACTACCTCGCGACCCGTGAAGACGCGTCCATGGCGATGTTCATCAATTACGACCGGTCGATTGCCGACGACCGGAACCGGCGGCTGACGTCGGCCGGCGCGCGATTCATCGTCAAGCGGCTGCGCCGCCAGCTCGGCGCGTGGTCGTTCAAGTCGCCGCACGTCGCGCGACACACCGCCGCGACCACGCTGCTGGAGGTTACCGGCGGCGACGTGCGCCTCGTCCAGGAGGTGCTGGGCCACGCCAACCTCAACACCCTGCAGGGCTACACGAAGATCGTCGACAGCCGCAAGCAGGAGGCGTATCGCCTGTATCAGCAGTTCCTGGACGAAAAGAAGAAGGCCACGACCTGACCCTTACGGCCACAGCAGGTGGCCGAGCAGCATCCCGATCACCACCGCCAGCGCGTAGACCGATCGCGGAAAGCTACGCACGATCGAACGAAGGCCGTTGTTCACCGGGTCGGTGCCGCTACGCAGCGCGAGTGATTCCTGGAGCATGAGCAAGAAGGCGATGAATGCCCCGACGGTCGAGATGAGAGACAGGATGGCCGGCGCGTTCAGGGTGCTCATTGTGGCGGGCTCCCCGACGGCGAGGTCCTGCCCGTGGCCGGACCCCACAGGAAATGTCCGAGGAGGATGCCGATCACGACCGCGATGACGAAAGCCGTGCCGGGATACGAATGCACGGCGGGCTTGATGTAGTCGGAGATCGGCGTGTGGCCGGTGAACAAGGCCCACGTCTCAAAGGCGAGCAGGAGAAAGATCGCACCGAAGAACGCGGTGACCGTCCATGAGAACAGGTTGCCGATAGCAGCCATCATCAGTAGTCGCCTCCTTGCACCTTCAACGAACTTGGCCGGAGCGAGGTTATCGAGATTCGAACACGTAGAGCCGCTGCAACCACACCGTTTCAGTGGCGGGGCCACCGCGGTTGTCGATGTAGAAGTCCACATAACCGGAGCTCTGGATCCGCGACGTATCCGCCTGCGTGACACCCCTGCCGTTCAGATAGACGCTGACGTGCCGGCCGCTCAGCCGGAGGATCATGCGGTTCGGCGCTCCAGCACGAAACGTCACCCCGAACGCCACGCCTTTGGCCAGGCTGTCCCAGCCGTCGTTCGGCCGTCCCTCGTCGAGCCTGTAGAGACCCTCCTGGAACATTGATATGTCGACGCAGCTACCGGCCCGGGAGCAAGCCAGCTGGATGCCGACCGAGCCTGCACTGGCTTCATACGTGAAATCCGCGACGACGACTGTCGTCGGCGGCTGCTTGTCAGCCGTGTCGAAGCTGACGTCGACGTCCGGCGGGGCGGAGAGGTTGCAGCCATCAGAGCCGGTGGTCGCGATCGTCTTCGTCCAGTCGCCCTCGGTGGGCTTGTAGGACTTCTTCCACACCATGACGCCGGACGGTGTGCCCTCGGTGAGCGTGCAGTCGGCCAGAAGGTATTCGCTGCCTAGCGTGCCGCCGCACAGCGACTTGCCCTCAGAGAGCGCGGCTCCGGGTTGAGCCAGGGCTGAACTGCATGAGGCGAGGCCGCCCGGCTGCAGGACTCGCTGGGACGCACGCATCACAAAGCCGACGGCGAAGTAGATGCCGATGCTCGCAGCCACCAGCGCCACGATCGTCCCGCCGGCGATCAGCCACGGCAGTCGTGAGGGTCGCGCTCGTCGAGGCGCACCTTCGCCGGCTGGACGCCACGACGATCCATCCCACCGCCACGCCCCATCGGGAGATGTGGCGCTCACCCAGCGCCCACCGTCCCAGTAATACTGCCGGTCGGGACTCAGCTCTCCGGTCACGGCGGAGAGTATGCGAAAACAAACGGGCGTCCGGCTATAGTGCCGCGCATGCCTGTGAGGGCGCTGCTGGCAATCGTTGTGCTGTGCGCATGCGCATGCACCAGCACCGTGCCATCGACCTCACCGAGCCCATCACCCGCCGCCAGCCCGACACCATCGCCAACCCCTTCGCCGGTCGCGACGCTTCCGTGCAAGATGCCGGCTACGGTCGGCATAGCCGGCGGTGGCTACATCGCCAAGCTCGGTTGGATCACGCTGCCAAGCGGCGCCATCACCGTCGACACGACCAATGAGATCGACGGCAGCAATGAGCCTGTCGGCATCATCTGGGCCACAAATCACTCACCCCAGCGCTTCGGTGTTGGTGAGGGCACCGACTCGAATGCCGCCGGCGGCTGGCTGCCTGTCCCGCCTGAGCTGGTCGCGCCTGACGGCCTCCACTACGCCTACCTGCACGCTGACGGGACCATTCGCGTCTCGAACCAGAACGGCCAGGAAGCGATCATCAAGGACCCGAACAAGCTGACCCCGCTGGCGTTCACCGCGGCGGGAGTCGTGCTCACCAGCCAAACGGTCGACTCGAACGGCCTGTGGCTGCTCGACACGACAACGCAGACGATCGCACCGATCACGCCGGTCGCCGGCAACAACGACTGGCACGAGGTGGTGCACGGGACGGTATGGGGCGTGGACTCGCCGGGCGTCCTCGGCTACCCGGCGCCTACCAAGCTCCTCACGGTCAGCACCGTGCCCGGCTCGACGCCGACCGTTGCGTTCACCGCTCCCGGCGGCGACTCGATCGCGCTCATCGCCACCGACACGCAGGGTGGGGTGATGATCGACCTCACGGGATCGGCGCCGGGAATCGAGTACCTGTCGTCAAGCGGCGCGACCTCACAGGCAGCGGCGCCGACCGGCACGGCGCTGCTGTCGGGCCGGCCCAGACGATCGACATCGTCCCCGGAGGGGACTGCACCTAGCCGGCACCAAAAGAAAAGGCCGGGCCCACATGAGCCCGGCCCTGGTTCAGCTATCTAGGGCTTATTCGTCCTCGATCTGGTTGTACATCAGGCTGTCCTGGATCTCGTAGAGGGCGTCCATCGCCTCCATCACGGAACCAGGCTTCGCCTGCGCCAGCACAGTGACCTCGGGCGACTCCTCGATGACCTTGTTGACCGCCACCGACAGCACCGGCGGCATGGTCCGCTGGTCGGCGAGGTTCAGCATCTCGAGCTCGTTCAGGAGCTTGTCGATGTAATGCATCTTGTTGCGGCGCGCGTACTTGGCCCGCTGCACCCGCCGATCTCGGGCCGTCATGTGCTCGATGGCTCGGTTGGCCTGCTTGATCATCGTCATATCTCTCCCCCATAGAGTTTAAGTGCGCCCGGGATTTTGTCAAGAATCACCTGTAATAAATCGGTTAGAGTGTTTAGGTCGGCAGCGCAGCCGGACTTATGCCCTCGATGATCGCGGGCCGCTCGACCCGCATGGAGGTCCTGGAGCTCATTCGGCGCAAAGGCCGCGCCAGCGCCGAAGCGATCGCGTCTGACCTCGGCGTGACCCCGAACGCGATCCGCCAGCACCTGACCAACCTCGAGCGCGACGGCTTCGTCGTGAGCCATCCCGAGCGCCGCGCCCGCGGACGCCCCTCCCTCCTGTTCAGCCTCACCGAGCGTGCGGACTCCGTCTTCCCCAAGCGCTACGGCCAGCTCGCGACGATGGTGCTGCAGGAGGTCCAGGAGCTCGGTGGGCCCGAAGCCCTGGACGAGATCTTCTCGCGCGTCGCCGCGCGCCACGCCGAGGTGATCGGCAGGGAGATCGAAGGTCTCGACTTCGACGAAAAGCTGCGACGCGTGGTGGCCTGGATCGGCCGCGCGGGCACGCTGGCCGAGCAGACCGAGGTCCAGGAGGGCGTGCAGATCACAATCCACAACTGCCCGTTCCGCAACACGGCGCTCAAGTTCCCGCAGGTTTGCACCATCACCCCGCAGCTCATCTCTAGGCTGCTCGACACCGGCGTGTCCCAGGCTGACTCCATCCACCGGCGTGACCCTTACTGCTCCTTTGTCGTCCAGCGCCCGCGCGCTGGGTGACGGCCGGAGAATCTCCGGCCGAAGGCTCCACTCACTCTCAGTGCCAGACACCCAGTCGCTGACTAGCGCGCAGGTCAGGGAGCTCGACCGGCTCGCCTCCGAGCGTTTCGGCATCGCGCTCGACTGGCTGATGGAGGCTGCGGGCTGGCAGGCGGCGCGGGCATGCGATGGCCGCACCGCGGTGGTGTGCGGCGTCGGCAACAACGCGGGCGACGGCCTGGCCGCAGCTCGCCACCTCCACCGCTGGGGCCGCCTCGCATCCGTCAGCTGCATCGAGCGCACGCGCTTGCGCGGCGACGCGCTGCGCGAGCTCGAAGCCCTGCTCAAGGTGGGCGTTGAGGTCGGTGATCACCCGAACTTCGCCGGCGCCGGCCTGGTGCTCGACGCCGTGTTTGGCACCGGCCTCAATCGCGCGCCGGAGGGCCGCTTCGCGGGGTGGATCGAAGCCATCAACGCGTCAGGGTTGCGAGTCGTCGCCGTCGATGTTCCGTCCGGTCTCGACTCCGACACGGGCGTCGCCTACTCTCCTTGTGTGCGCGCCGACGTGACGGTCACCTTCACGCTGCCCAAGGCCGGGCTGCTGACCGCCGACGGGCCTCGCGTGTCCGGCGACATCTCGGTCGCCGACATCGGCCTCCCAAACGAAGCCCTGGCGGCGATTGGCGTCGAGGCTCCATCGTGACGCGCCACGTCGTGTGGGATCACGGCGTCTCGCTGCCGGGCCACCGGCTGTGGCTCGACCCGCTGGTCGTGCGCTCGTTCGCGTTCATCTCACACGCGCACACCGACCACGCGCGGCGCCATCGAGAGGCGGTGCTGACGCCGCAGACCCTCGCGCTCATTCCCGAGTCGCGCCGCCCCCGCGGCTGGCGGATGCTCGGCTACGACGAGCCGATGCGCCGCGACCGCGCGACCGTGACGCTGCTGCCCGCGGGCCACATGCTCGGCTCGGCGCAGCTGCTGCTGGAGCACGACGGTACGAGCTTGCTCTACACGGGGGACATCAAGCTGCGCGTGCCGGGCACGCGCAAGCAGACGCACGTGCCGAAAGCGCATGTGCTCATCGTCGAGACGACGTACGGCCGGCCACACTTCCGTTTCGGCGACCCCGACGCGACCATCGAAGCGATCGCGATATGGTGCCGCCGCGCGCTGGACAGCCGCGTCGCGCCAGTCCTGCTATGCCACGCGCTCGGCAAGACGGAAGAGATGATGCTGGCACTGGCGCCGTACGGATTCGAGTTTGCCCTGGAGAAGCGCTGCGTGCCGTGCGCGCAGGCCTACGCCGGGGCAGGCCGGCCGCTGCCGGAATGGATCGAGCTCGATGGCGACGCACGCGGCCGCGTGGTCATCGCACCGCCGGCGGGCAAGGACGAGGTGCGGCGCCTGGGCCGCTACCGCACCGCTCTGGTTTCCGGATGGGCGAAAGATGCGGAGTTCGCGCGGCTGTTCGGGGCCGACATGACGTTCGACCTGTCAGACCACTGCGACTTCGATGAGCTAATGGACGTCGTCGAGCGGACGGGCGCCGATCAGGTCTACACGGTGCACGGCTACACGGAGGACTTTGCGCGATCGCTGCGCAAGCGCGGAATTCGCGCGTCAGCCCTGGAAGCGACGGAGCAACTTCAACTCGCGCTCTAGGGTATCCCTCTCCCGCGCTAGCGGGAGAGGGTCAGGGTGAGGGGCGTCAATGCATCACTCGGTACTTCAGAGTCGTCCGCTCGCCGGCGCGCGAAACTTCGATCGTCTCGAGACGCAAGTGCTCGAGACCCTCACCACCCCAGAACCTCAAGCCTGAGCCGAGCAGCACCGGCATCACATCGACATGCAGCTCGTCGACGAGATTCGCCGCGAAAAGCTGCCGCGCGAGGTCGGCGCCGCCGACGACCATCACATTGCGATCCTTCGCCGCGGCTTTAGCCAGTCGCACGGCCGGCTCGACTCCATCGGTCACGAATGTGAAGGAGATGCGTCCGTTCTCCTTCGGATGATGAGCCGGCGGGCGATGGGTGACGATGAAGATGGGCACCTGGAACTCGTAGTTGTCGGCCAACGTGTCGGGGTCGCCCATCTGGAATGTGTGGCGGCCCATCAATACGGCGCCCGTGTCCGCGATTAGGTCTTTCATGTACGGCTTGTCCTGCAGGTCCGCCAGATCCGGATACAGACGCTCGACGCCGCCCTGTTCGTCGGCTACGAAACCGTCGATGGACGTCGTGTAGCCGACTACTACCTTGGTCAGCGCAAGGCCCAGCCGGAGCGCAGGACCGATCGGCGCAGGTTCGCGTCCTGCATGGCGATGTCACTGAGTCGCGTCAGCAGCAGGTCGAGCCATGCGGTCAGGTCGACCGGCGGCTCGAGGTCGAGCTCTTCGTTCTTCCACCGTGCCAGAAACGTACGACCGTTCACGTCGAATGCAGCCTCTGTGATCGGCCCGCGATTCCACGCGCCGCGCTTGACGTGCGCGGTCGGGATCCTCTCGGACAGGTACTCCAGCAGCTCAGCCTCGCCGCCGTGCTCGGCCAGCGGCGCGTGACAGAACACGCACGCTCCGTCGAGCGTGAAGGCGGGGGCCGAGCAGACAGGGCACATGGGGATCAGTCCGTATAACGGGATATCGTCCGATCCTCGCGGCGCTTCTCGGATTGGTACAGGTGGCAGTCCTCGAAGTTTCTGACGCAGATCGGCGGCGAATCCGTGAGCGAGTACTTGCGCTTGGACAGGTGGTCGACATGGCAGTCGAACCGGTACACACGCAGCAGAGCACGCCGGTTCAACACGAGCTCCTCCAGGTAAGGGCACCGGCGCATCGACCCTACGATAGCGAACGGTATGCAGGATTTCGCACGAACCGGCGCGGCTGTCGGAGCCACGACGGCGACGCTCGAGAAGACGCGAATCCTCGGCTCGTACTTCCGCACGCTCGGCGACGACGACCTGCGGCGGGCGGCCATCTTCATGTCCGGGCGCGCGTTCGGGCCCTCTCAGCGCCGCACGCTGGGGCTGGGCTGGCGGGCCATCAACAGGGTCGTGGGGTCAATCTCCACTCGCTCTGAGGAGGAGCTGAGCCGGATCTTTCGCAAGCACTCCGACCTCGGCGACTGGGCGGGCGAGGCGCTGGAAGGTCGAACCCAGAATGAGGACGCCTCGCTCGAGGAGATCGCGGCCACGCTAGAGGCGATCCGCAGCGCGAAGGGCGCGGCCAAGGCCGTCCCCCTGGAGGCGATCCTCAGCCGCCTTCACCCCGAGGCGGCACGCTTCCTGATCAAGATCATCGCCGGCGAGATGCGCATCGGCCTCAGCGAAGGCCTGGTCGAAGCCGCGATCGCCGAGGCCTTCGATGTGCCAATCGCCCAGGTCAAGCGAGTCCACCTGATCACCGGCGACATCGGCGAGACCGCGGTGCGATGCAAGAACAAGCAGTTCGAGTCGACGAAGGTGACGCCCTTCCAGCCTTTCCGCTTCATGCTGGCCAGTCCGGTCGAATCACCCCAGGAAGCCTTCGACCGCATGGGCGCCGGTAAGGTCTGGACGGAGGAGAAGTACGACGGCGTGCGGTGCCAGCTGCACCACGTCGACGGCCGCGTCGAGATGTTCTCGCGCGACTTGAAAGAGACGACCGCCGCGTTTCCGGAGCTCGCAGAGGCGGCGCTGCGACTCCCGCACGGCGTGATGTTCGACGGCGAGGTGCTGGCCCATCGCAATGGACGCGTCCTTCGCTTTTTCGAGCTGCAGCATCGCCTCGGTCGCAAGGTCGTCGACGAGGAGCTCAGGCGCGAGGTTCCGGTGGCGCTGGTCATCTTCGACCTGCTGTGGGTCAACAATCGGGCCGTGCTCGACGAACCGCTGCAGGAGAGGCGACGCCTGCTCGAGTCTCTCGAGCTCGAGCATCCCTTCCTTCTCGCGCGCGTTGAGGAGGCGACGAGCCCCGACGACCTCGATCGCATCTTTGCGGAGACGCGCGAGCGCGGCAACGAGGGCCTTATGGTCAAGGATCCGAACAGCCAGTACACGCCAGGGCGTCGCGGCCTCGCGTGGTTGAAGCTGAAGCGGCCGCTCGCCACGCTCGACGTGGTCGTGACCGCGGTCGAATGGGGCCACGGCAAGCGCAAGGGCGTGCTTTCCGACTACACCTTCGCCGTCCTGGACACCACGACCGGCAAGCTCGTCAATGTCGGCAAGGCGTACACCGGACTGACCGACGCCGAGATCGCGACCATGACCGAGAAGTTCCTGCACATGCAGGTTCGCGACGTGGGCTACGGGTACGCGGTCAGGCCAGAGGTCGTGCTGGAAGTGGCGTTCGACTCGATACAGCGGTCGGAGCGGCATGCCAGCGGCTTCGCCCTTCGGTTCCCCCGCATCGTGCGCATCCGCGACGACAAGCCGGTCGGGGAGACCGACACGCTCGAGCGGGTCGAGCAGCTCTACGACCGCTACTTCGGGGAGAAGGCTGAAGTTCCGCTGAGTGAGGTCGCGGAGACGTGAAGCTCACGTTCATGGGCACCGCCGGCGCCCGCTTCATGGTCGCCAAGCAGATCGCGGCGTCGGGCGGCCTTTACCTGGAAGAAGGCGACACGCGCATCAGCCTCGACCCGGGGCCGGGCGCGGTCGTGCAGTACGCGAAGCGCAAGGTCGATCTGACCAAGCTCGACGCCATCGTGATCAGCCACCGCCGGCTGTTCTGTCCTGGCGACGCGCTCGACCGCGACCCTGTCGTCCTCAACTACCTGCGCCACTTCCCGCAGGAGATCGTCCGGCTGCAGCCCGAGACCGACTACAGCGTCAACGGCGTCAACTTCACCACCTCGCCCGCGCACCTCCACCAGGTGGAGACCTTCGGTTTCCGCTTCGGCGACCGGCTCGGCTGGGTGACCGACTCCGAGTACTACGAAGGCATCGCCGAGCAGCACAAGGCCGGCGTGATGGTCATCCATCTCGTGCTCATGGAGTGCAGGACGGGCCTGCCGCACCTTTGCCTCGCCGACGTCGAGCGCATCATTCGCGACGCGAAACCGCGCCTCGCGATCATCACGCACTTCGGGATGACGGTCTGGCGCGCGCATCCGTGGGAGGTTGCGGCGGACCTCACCCAGCGCCTCGGCACCGAGGTGAAGGCCGCGCGTGACGGCATGTCGATCGAGCTGTGAGCACCCCACGAAATCTGCGATTTCGCGGGGACCCCGCATGACCGCCCAGCAGCGATTCCTCCTGCTGCTCATCCTGGTCGGCGGCATCGCCACGGTCCTCGGCCTCGTTTCCAAGAGGGCGCGGTTCGTGCCGTACCCGGTGGTGCTGGCGCTCGCCGGCGTGCTGGTCGGGCTCCTGCCCGGCACTCCGCTGCCGCATATCGGCGCGGACATCCTGCTGGTCGCGTTCGTCCCCGGGCTCGTCTTCGAGGCCGCGCTCACGCTCGACCTGGCGGAATTTCGTCGCCGGCTGCTTCCGGTCGGACTCCTCGTCACCGTAGGGGTTGCGCTCACGGTCGTCCTGATCGGCGCGCTTACCCACCTGCTCGTCGGCTTCTCGTGGGCGGACGGCATGCTGATCGGCGCGATCCTGGCAGCCACCGATCCCATCGCGGTCGTCACCCTGCTGCGCCGTGTGGCCGCGCCGGCCGGACTCAGCGCGATCCTCGAAGGCGAAAGCCTCCTGAACGACGGCACCGGCGTGGCGGCGTTCAGCGCCGTCCTGGGGACGATCGTGAGCGGATCGCCATCAGCGACCGACGCGATCGTCCGCTTTCTCGAGCTCACCGCCGGCGGCACCGTCGTCGGGCTGGCGGTCGGTTTCGTGGGCCTTGCGCTGCTTCGCTTCGCTGACGACGCGCAGCTGGAGATCCTTGCCACGCTGGTCATCGCGTACGGCAGCTACCTGGTCGCCGACATCTTTCACGCGTCGGGCATCGTGGCTGTGGTGGTTGCCGGCATCGTGGTCGCGCGTTACGGCGCCGCGTTCGGCAGGCTGCACGGGCCCCAGCTGCTCGGCTTCTGGAACTTGATCGCCTTCGTCCTCAACGCCATGCTGTTCATCCTGGTCGGCGCCGCGCTGCCCGCGTCGCAGCTGGTGCCGGTGGCCGGCCTGGTCATCGCGACCTTCGTGATCATGCTCGTGACGCGGGCGCTGCCCGTGTACGGCCTGCTCGCTATCGCGGCCATCCGTGCGCCGCCGATTCCGTGGCCCTGGCGGCATCTCACCTGGTGGGCCGGGCTTCGCGGAGCGCTGGCTGTCGCGCTCGCGCTGTCGGTCGCGGCCACGCCCGGCGTCGACTCGCGCGTATCTGTCGTCGCCTACGGCGTCGTGCTTCTTTCGCTGTTCGTGCAGGGCGGCCTCATCGTCCCCGTGACGAGAGCGCTGCGCGTCGAGCCGGCGGCCTAGCGTGCTCCCCTTCCGAACGGGGGCGTGGCGCTGGCGCGGGATGGTCGTGCTGACCGGGGTCGCGCTCGGATTCGGGGTCTACCCGATCACCGAGCCCGGCCACGACGTCATCAACTCCGACTGGCCCGCATTCGCGACCGGCGCCAAGATCGTCATGACCAACCCGTCGCACCTTTACGACCTCGACGTGCAGCGCCGCGTCCAGCTCGAGGTCACGGGCGGGCGCCAGCTCGTGACGCCCGGCATCCAGGGCATCCTGCCGTTCCTCGCGCCCGCATGGGTGGCGCTCCTGGCCGTGCCATTCGAGGCGCTCGGCACCGAGCTCGGGGGCAGGCTCTGGGTCCTCTTTGGGCTCGCCTGCCTGGCGCTGGGCCTGTGGCTCGCGTCGAGGCCGCGTTCTGTCAGCGCGGCCCTGCCCGGATTCGCCAGCGTACCGACGGCGCTGTTGCTGCTGAACGCACAGCTGGACGGAATCGTCGCGCTAGGCCTCGGCGCGGCGTTTGCCTTGTGGTCGCGGCCGTTTCTCGCCGGGCTCGCGCTCGGCCTGACGCTGGTGAAACCTCAGCTGGTCCTGCCACTCGGGCTGGCGTTGATCGCCGGCCGCCGATGGCGCGTCCTCGCCGGCTGGGCGGTAGCCGGCGTGGTGCTGACGGCGTCCTACCTGCCCGTGGACCCGGCTTGGATCGCGCATTTCATCGCGCCGGCAGCGAGCACCGTGCAGGTCATCGCGCGCGAGGTCGACCTCGCGCACATGGCCGTCTACCTGCCTCGCGCCGCCCAGACGTACGGACTTGTGATCGTCTCGCTCGTCCTCTCCGCGGCGGTCGTGTGGCTCGCCGCGAGGCGACGTGACGAAACGGCGGTGGCCGCCTCGATCCTGATCGCCGGCGGCGTGCTGGCCTCCCCGCACGCCTTGCCCGCGGACCTCGTTCTGGTCTCGCTCGCGCTCGTGATGTGGCCCCGAGCCGATGCCTGGGACTGGGTGATCCTCTCAGTCGGTGCGTTCGTGGCCGCGATTGCGCCGGCGCCGGTGCCGGTGGCGGCCGGGCTGGTGGTGATCGGCCGCCTGTTGCTCAGGCAGTCTTTGCTGCCTGCGCCGCTCCAGCCATCACCGCAACCGGCGTCGTCTCGATGATCCCGTCGATCAGGCCGTAGTCGACCGCCTCGGACGGTGTGAGGAAGAAGTCGCGATCGGTGTCGCGCTCGACGCGCTCGATCGGCTGGCCGGTGTGCTTGGCGATGAGCTCGTTGAGCACGCCTTTGATGCGGACGATCTCGCGCGCGTGAATGTCCAGGTCGCTTGCCTGGCCCTGCAGGCCGCGGCCGCCGATGAGCGGCTGGTGCATGTGGATCGTAGAGCTCGGCAGGGAGAAGCGGCGACCCTTGGCGCCGGCCATCAGGATCACCGTGCCGAAGCTCGCGGCGCGGCCGATGCAGACTGTCGAGATCGTCGATCGCACGTACTGCATGGTGTCGTAGATCGCGAATCCGGCCGTGACCGATCCGCCCGGCGAGTTGACGTAGATCTGGATCTCCTTGTCCGGGTCGTCTGCGGAGAGGTAGATGAGCTGCGCCACGACCAGGTTGGCGACCACGTCGTCCATTGGCCGGCCGATCAGGATGATGCGGTCCTTCAGCAGCCGCGAGTAAATGTCGAAGCTGCGCTCGCGGTTGCCGCCCTCGTTCTCGGTGACGGTCGGGATGTACGCCACTGCCGGCAATAGTACCGGCGCCCTCCCCGCGATAATTCGATCATTGGCACGCGCTGCAGCGCTAGGCCCCACGAACTCAGAGGCTGCGCCGTGAGTTCGCGGGGACCCCTTCAACTTGCCCCGGCCGACTTCTTCGCGGGCGTGCGCAAGGGCCTGAAGGCCCGGCTGCCGGCCGAGCTTCGCGGCTTTGAGCTGATGCGCGGTCACAGCCGCCTGCTGAAGCTCCACTACGGTCATCCGGAGCTGCATTTCGAGGCGTGGCACCACACCGGCGACGGCCGGCTGGAGGTCGGGCTGCACTTCGAAGGCACGGCGCAGCAGAACGACCGAGCCTTCGACTTCTTCCGCGAGCACATGGTCGAGGTGAAGGCGGTGCTGTGGCGCGCTGAGCTCGAGCCGTGGGACCGCGGGTGGTCGCGCCTTTACGAGACGCTCCCGGCACCAGTGCTCGACGAGCGCGTGATGGCCTCGGCCGTCGACCTGATGCACGACTACATCACCGCGCTGCAGCCGCTGGTTCTGCGCTTCCTGGACGAGGCGGCCTGATGGATCCACGCGAGGCCCGCAACCTCATCCCGCTCACCGAGCACTACATCCACATGAACCACGCGGGCGTGTCTCCCATGTCCGAGCGAGGCCGGGCGGCCATCGAGCAGTTGGTCGAGGGCATCCTCAACCGGCCGTTTCGCGATCACCAGTCTCAGGACGAGGCCGGCCGGCGCGGGCAAGTGGCTGATGGGTCCGCCGGGAATCGGCTTCGCCTACTTCTCTCCCGAGCTGCTGGAGCGAGTGTGGCCGCCGGTCGTGGGCTCCGGCTCGGTCGCGGGCCACGAGCGCTACTTCGACTATGACCTTACCCTGCGCCCGACTGCGCGCCGGTTCGAGGAGGAGGAGTCGGTCGTCTCGTTGCTGGATACCGCAGCATTCGGCGCCGCGCTCGACCTGCTGCTCGAGGTGGGCGTCGACGTGATCGAGGACCGCGTGCTGAACCTTGCCGAGCGCCTCGCGAAAGGACTGGCAGAACGCGGCCACGAGATCATCGAACCCTGGCCGCGATCGCGTGCGGAAGCGTCCGGTATCGTGTCCTTTCGCAAGCCGGGGGCGTCCGCGCAAGAAGTGCTTCGCGACCTGAACGCAGCTCACATCGTCGCCCGCATCCATCGCGACTTCGTGCGGCTGTCGCCCCACTTCTACAACACGTACGAGGAGGTTGAGCGCGTGCTCGAGGTGCTGGCACCGGAGACCGTTAGCGGATGAGGACTGTCGAGGTCACCGACGCGCTGCAGGAATACATGGACAGCCTCGTGCTACCGCGGGACAAGGTGCTCGCGCGCATGGAGGAAGAAGCGCATCGCGAAGGCATCCCGATCGTCGACGAGCAGGAAGGCACCCTTCTGAGTCTGCTTGTGCGGATCGCGGGTGGGAAGCGCGTGCTCGAGCTCGGCACGGCCACCGGCTACAGCGGCATCTGGCTGCTGCGCGGCACCGACGGCGGCACGCTCACGACGTACGAGGTGGACAAGGAACGGGCGCGGCGAGCGCGCGCCAACTTCTCAGACGCCGGCCTTGGCGACCGCGCGCTGGTGCTGGAGGAGGACGCGGTCAAGGGCCTCGAAAAGCTCGACGCGCGGTTCGACGTCTGCTTCATCGACCTGTTGAACTCGTTCCCATCCGAGGATGTCGTGCGGACCGTCTTCGGCCTTTGCATGGAGCACCTCGATGCTGGGGCGCTCCTGCTGGCGGACAACGCGCTTCGCCAGGGCGAGGTCGTGCAGCCCAAGAACCAGCAGGCGCGCAACGTGCGCCGCTACAACGAGCTGGTGGCGAATGATCGGCGCCTCGAGGGCGTCGTCGTGCCGATCCGCGACGGATTGTCGATCGCGCGCGTCAGGGACTGACCGTCCCTCCCCACCGTGTGGGGGCGCCGCTAAAGGCGGCGGTGCTAGGAGGGGGCGGCCGTGCTTGCTGCTGCGTCTTGCTTCGGCAGGTACTGATCGGCTCGGCCGAGCGCGGTGAATGCAAAGACCAGAGGGATGACGAACATCAGCGCGCCCACACCGGCAAACACCAGCGCCACGTTGTGCGTGCGCTGGATCAGGTAGCCGCCGGCCAGCGAGCCCAGAGGCATCGCTGAGAACGCGAGCAAGCCCGCCACACTCAGCACTCGGCCGAGCATCCGGTTCGGGACGATCGCCTGCCGCAGGCTGAAAGTGTTGATGTTGAGCAGGCTGAGCAGCCCTTCGCGCAGAAGCACGAGCGGCAGGGCGAGCCAGAACCACGGGATGGCCGAAAAGACGATGGTGCACAGGCCGCCGAGCGACAGGCAGCCGATGACGACGACGCTGAAGGAGTAGCGCTTGCGGAGCCATCCCGCCGCCAGCGAGAAGATGACCGCCCCGACGCTGCCGGCGGCGAAGTAGAGGCCCAGCTCGAAGTTGTTCGCATGCAGGCGTTCTTTCGCATAAAGCACTCCCTGCGCGTAGATGGTGACGTTGACCAGGTTGAACAGCATCATCAGCAGGGAGATGTTCCGCAGCACGGGGTGGGTGACCACGTAGCGGAGCCCCTCTCCGATGTCCGCCAGGATCCTGGTCGCCGGCCGGTTCTTGATATCAGCGGTGTTGAAACCGCCCTTGATCGACGCCAGCGCACCGGCCGAGAAGACGTAGGAGATGGTATCTACGACCAGCAAAGCCGGCACCGAAATGACGCTGGCGATCGCGCCGGCGATGGTGGGCCCGATCACCTCTGACGTCTGATAGCTTGCGCTGATGCGTCCGTTGGCGGTGACGAGGTCGTCCTGGCCGACCAGGCTCGGGATCGCGGTGAACTCGGCCTGCTCGAAGATAAGGCCGAGCGAGCTCGACGCGAACTGCACGGCGTAGACCCAGTACACGTTGAGCAGGTGCATCCAGGCCAGCACCGGGATGGTGAGCATCACGAGCGCCAGCAGGACGTCGACGGTGATCATCAGCCGCTTGCGATCGACCCGGTCGACCCACGCGCCGATGAACAGGCCAAACAGCAGATGCGGCAGCGCGTATGTGAAGGTCGTGATCGCAAGGCTGATCGGCGAATGTGTGAGCTGAAAGACCAGCAGAGGCAGCGCGAACCCCGAGAACGCGCTCCCAAGCACCGAGATCGTCTGCCCGGTGAAGAACTTCCAGAAGTCGACACGACGCGACTGCACCGGTGAATGCTATCTGGAAGCTGTGAAGGCACCCCCTGAAGGTCTCGACGAAGCAGCGCTGAGCGAGGCAGTCGCTCGTTGCTGGGGAGTTGACGTCGAATCGATCAGCTACGAAGCGGTCGGCGGCGGGAGCCATCACTGGCTCCTTCGCACCGCCGACGCGGGTTATCGCTTCGTGACTGTGGACGATCTCGGCGCCAAACCATGGCTGGGCGCCGACCACGATTCCGCCTTCGCCGGCCTGGAGGCCGCATTCAGGACAGCGCGCAAACTGCGCGCCTCTGGTCTTGACTTCGTGGTTGCCCCGATTCCGGCCGCGGACGGCACGATGGTGACGCGTCTCGACGGAAGATTCAGCGCGGCGCTCTTTCCATACATCGCCGGCCGAGCTGGGCAATTCGGCGAAAAGTTCGGCCGGCGCGACCGGCAGGACCTGTGCGAGATGTGGGCAAAGCTGCACCTCGCGACCGCGGTCGTGCGGGATGGGGCTCCGCGGCGGAGTCTCGATGTCCCTGGCCGAGCAGACCTCGACGGCGCATTGAGGAATCTCGACAGTCCGTGGACCGGCGGGCCCTACTCAGAGCGTGCACGCGAATGGATGACAGCGAGCCGTGATCTCGTAGAAGCGTCCCTCGACAGGTACGACCGGCTTGCCGGTGAGGTTGCCACCAGAGAGCTCGTGATCACCCACGGCGAGCCCCATGGAGGCAACCTGATCCGAACAGAAGACGGATTGCACCTTATCGACTGGGACACCGTCGCCATGGCGCCACCCGAGCGGGATCTGTGGATGCTCGACGACGGCACAGTCGAGGGCCTGCGGGCGTACATCGAGGCGACCGGGCACGCGATCGATCGATCAGCCCTGGACTTCTACCGCCTGGCCTGGTTGGTCACCGATGTCGCGGCTTTCACGACCAAGCTCCGGCGGCCCCACACCGACGACGCCAACTCCGCCCACGCGTGGAGGGCTCTTGGGATCACCGGCGAGAGCCTCAGCTCGATGCTTTGACGGCCTCGTCGCCCTCGATCCAGTAGGTCCCGTCCGCGGCATGCTCCTTCTTCCAGATCGGCACCGACTCCTTGAGCCGGTCGATACCCCATTTGCACGCCGCGATCGCCTCCGCTCGGTGCGGCGCGGACACCGAGACCACCACCGATGCCTCGCCGATCTCGAGGCGCCCTGTGCGATGGGCCATCGCCACGCGCGCCTCTGGCCAGCGATCCGCGATCTCGTCGGCGATCTTGCGCATCTGCGTGGTGGCCATCTCGTCGAAGGCCTCGTACTCGAGATGGGTCACCGTCCGGCCACGAGAGGTGTCGCGGACGATACCGGTAAAGGTGCAGATCGCTCCAGCTCGGGCGTGCGTGACAGCGCTCTCGGCGCGCCTGGCGTCCAGCGGCTCGGTCGTGACCTCGAACATCACCCCCACTTGACCGCGCAAACTCAGAGCCTCCGGCGTGAGTTTGCGGGGACCCCTGGAACCGTGTTCGCACCGCCGCTCACTGGCGGTATGAATGCGACCTCGTCGCCCTCGCTGACCACGGTGTCCCAGCTGGAAAACTCCTGATTGATCGCCGGTCGCACGGCATCGAGGTTGGATTCGAGCGCCGGGTGCGCGCCCCGCAGCGCGGCGTACACGTCCCCGACAGTCGAGCGCTGGGGCACATGCACGGTCTCCGAATCGGTGCCGGCCTGCTCGCGCAGCCGCGCGAAGAACCGAGCATGGATCGCCACCGCCACGGTCATCGGCTCCATCTTAGGTGGCCACGAACACGTGGACTTCCTTGCCGGCGTCGAGCGCTCGCTCGACCGTGGTGCGCGTTCCCTTCGAGC
This sequence comes from Chloroflexota bacterium, assembly GCA_005879985.1. Classification (GTDB taxonomy): domain Bacteria; phylum Chloroflexota; class Dormibacteria; order Dormibacterales; family Dormibacteraceae; genus CF-118. The sequence goes on from VBIA01000153.1 coordinate 18,073, forward strand.
TGCCATCCCAGAACGCCACCAGCACATCGCACGCGTCGACCAGCCTCTGGTTGCGCGCGGCTGACTTCGACACGTCCGCCATCTCGTCGAACGAAGCCGGCATCACCCGAACCGGCAGTCCGCGCGTGCGCGCTGCCCTGGTCGCCGCCGCGTCCACGCCGCTCGCGCTGCCGGTGACGATCGACGAGCCGGCCGGAAGGTTCTTCACGTAATCAGTGACGCGGTCCGGGTCGGCGAAGTGCCGGCTGCCGACGATGGCGACCCGCAACACTGCTAGCCGGCGCTGGACGCGCTCTTGCCGATGTCGTTGATGTTCTCCTCGAACATGCCGCGCAGCTTGGCCGCCTGCCGGTCGTACTCCTCGGGGTCAGGCCAGCTGTCGCGCGTGTCGAGCACCTCGCGCGGCACGCCGGGGACGCGGTTGGGGATGTGCAGCCCGAAGATCGGGTCGACGTGAGTGTTCACGCCGCGCAGGTCCCCGTTGAGGACTGCGCGCACGATCGCGCGCGTGTGCGCGATCGACATCCTCTCGCCCACGCCGTATGGCCCGCCGACCCAGCCCGTGTTCAGCATCCAGACGTCAACGTGGTGCCGCTTCACGCGCTCGATGAGCATGTCCGCGTAGCGCTCGGGCGGCAGCACCAGGAAGGGGGCAGCGAAGCAGGTGCTGAAGATGGGCTCCGGCTCGGTCACCCCGCGCTCCGTGCCCGCGACCTTGGCCGTGTAGCCGGAAAGGAAGTAGTGGCGCATCTGGTCGTCGTCCAGCCGTGCGACCGGCGGCATGACCCCGTACGCGTCAGCGGACAGGAACAACACGTTGTGGGGGTGGCTCCCCATCCCATTGGGGATGGCGTTCGGGATCAGGTCGACCGGGTACGCCGCACGCGTGTTCTCGGTCTTCTCGTCCGAGTCGTAGTCCGGCACTCGCGTGCGCGGGTCGAACACCACGTTCTCGAGGATCGTCCCGAAGCTTTCGGTGGCCGCGTAGATCTCCGGCTCCGAGTCCTTGCGGATGCGAATCGTCTTCGCGTAGCACCCGCCCTCGAAGTTGAAGACCCCGCGGTCGGACCAGCCGTGCTCATCGTCCCCGATCAGGCGGCGCGAAGGATCCGCTGACAGCGTCGTCTTGCCGGTGCCGCTCAAACCGAAGAACAGCGCCACGTCGGAGCCGTCCACATCGGTGTTGGCCGAGCAGTGCATCGGGAAGACGCTCTGCGCGGGGAGCAGATAGTTCAGGGCCGTGAAGATCGACTTCTTGATCTCGCCGGCGTAACCCGTGCCGCCGATGAGCACGATCCGCCGTCCGAGATTGACCAGGATGAACGTCTCGCTGTGCGTCCCGTCGCGCGCAGGGTCGGCCTTGAACGAGGGCAGCGAGATGACGGTGAAGTCGGGTTCGAAGCCCATGAGCTCGTCGGCGTTCGGCCGGATGAACAGATTGCGCGCGAACAGGCTGTGCCACGCCATCTCCGACCTGCATTCGGCGCAGCAGGGCGTCGAAGCGATCGCTGCCGATGGGCTGGTTGCCCGGGTGCCACCAGATCGCGTCCTGGCTCGATGGCTCTTTGACGAAGAACTTGTCCTTGGGCGACCGGCCTGTATGCCTGCCGGTCTCGGCGGTCAGCGCACCCGTCGAAACGACGGCCGCCTCGTCGCGGCGGATGGCGTGCTCGTAAAGCGCGGCCGGGCTGAGGTTGCGTCGCTCGGTGGCGACTTTGTCAGTGATGGCCATGCTTCGTGTTCAGGATAAGCAATCAGTTAGTCACCACCGTACCGCGCCTGGCGCGCGAACGGGCCCGGAGCCAGGCTTACGCGATACGGGCCCGGCGGGAGCTGGCCCGGCGGCGCTGCCGGCCGCTTACGTAGTCGACCAGGATGTACTCGCCAAGGCGCTCCGGCGAAACGAAAAACGCCCTGCCCTTGTTGATGCGGGTCATCTGGTTGATGAACTCGGTCAGGTACGGCCCGCGCTCGAGCATGAACGTGTTGATCACGATGCGGTCGCGCGTGCAGCGCCGCACCTCGCGCAGCGTCTGCTGGATGGTCTTGTAAGTGGGCGGGTAGGCGAAGTAGGCGCGCCCGTTGTCTTCGAGGTGCGCGGTCGGCTCGCCGTCCGTGATCATGATGATCTGCCGGTTGCCGCGGTGCTTCGCCAGCAGCGACCGCGCGAGCTGGAAGCCGTGCTGCATGTTGGTGCCGTACACGTAGTCGTTGAGCGCGAGCTGCGGCAGCGTATGCGGCTTGAGCTCGACGGCGTAGTTCGAGAAGCCGACGACGTACAGGGAGTCGCGCGGGTACTGGCTGCGGATGAGCGAATCGAGCGCGATCGCCACCTTCTTGGCGGCCAGGAAGCAGCCACGCAAAAACATCGAGCGGCTCATGTCGATCATCAGCACCGTCGACGCCTGTGTCACGTGCTCGGTGCGGTGAACCACGAAGTCCTTGGCCCCGATTCGCACCGGCACCTGCGGACCCTCGCGTACGAGCGAGTTGAACAGCGTCTCTTTCAGGTCCATCAAGAACGGGTCGCCGTATTCGTATTCCTTCAGCTCGTCTGACGCGTCGTTGCCGATGCCGCCGCGGTACAGCTGGTGCTGGCCCATCCGCGTCTTCTTGAGCTGGTCGAAGATGTCCTTCAGCGCCGACTGGCCGATGCGTCGCATGCCGCGCGGCGTTAGCTCCAGACGGCGACCGCGGCGCTCCACGTAGCCCGCCTTCTCGAGCACGTCGGTCACGCGGCGCAGCTGGTCCAAAGCCTGACGCGCCTCCGGGCCCAGCAGCTCCTGCGCCAGCGAGCGGTCGACGTCGTCAGGGCGGAAGCTGCCGCGCTCGAGCTGCGACTCAAGCCGGTCCATCTGCTGCAGGCGCTCCATAAGCCCCATCGCCTCGCCCATGCTCAGCGGGTCCTCGCCGAAGAACGGGTAGCGCTCTGTCAGCTCCGAGGGCGGCATCATCGCCTGCATGAAGCCCGACAGGCGCGCCAGCTCCAGGCGCAGCGAGTCGTCCTGCAGGAGCGCGTCCATCATCTGACGCAGCTCCTCGCGGGCCTCGGGGCTCAGGCTTTGCAGCAGCGACTGCATCTGCGCCATCTGCCGCTGCAGATGCTCGAGCAGCTCGTCGAGGCTGTTGATGCCGGACGGGAACATGTCCCCGAACTTCTCCATGAAGCCGTTGAAGTCAGGCGTCCGGCCTTCCATGCGGTCCTCGAGCATCTTGTTCAGCGAGCGCACCATGTCGCGAACGCGCGACAGGTCCTGGCCCTGCATCTGCTGGATCGAGCCCTTCAGGCCCTGGAACATCTGGTCGAGCATCTGCTTCTGAAGCCGCTGCATCAGCGCGTCGAACTTCTGACGCGCCTCGTCATCGACGAACTCGTAGTCGCGCAGCGCCTTCACGCGTCCGCCGAGCTCGTCAGGCATGCGGTCGAGCTGGTCGTTGCGCTGCTTGGCGATGCGCTCCATGAGCTTGCGCGCCTCGGGCGTCGCGGCCTCGTTCTGCCGCCGCTCGATGCCCTCGCGCTCGGTGTCGATGACGTCCTGCACCTCCTGGCGCAGCTGGTCGACGGTGGAGTCGAGGTTGTAGCGGCCGAGCTCGCGCTCGCGCGCCTCACGCAGCTGCTTGAGGAGCTGCTCCAGGCCCTGCATGTTGGGCGATCCCCATCGGAGCAGGCGCTGCAGCGCCGCATTGAGGTCGCCGTAGTTCATCAGGTCGTCGGACAGCGAGTCCAGCAGGTCCCCGGCGTCCAGATCGTCCACGCGCTGGGAGCCGTCCCAGCGCGAGTACCGAAACTTCACGCTCCCAAGCTAGCAGGCTGCCAGCCGCCCAACTGCTTTTCGATCGACCCGGCCGCGGCTAGCGCCGCGTAGTCGCGCCAGTTGCGGGCCACGACCTGCACGCCGATGGGCAGGCCCTCGGGCGAGGTGCCCGCGCGGACGACGACCGCGGGGTTGCCGCCGAGGCTGTAGGGGATGGTGTAGCTGTACTGATCGACAGTTGGGATCTTGGCCCGGTAGAGCGGCGCCGCGTCCGCCGCCACCGGCGTGAGGATGAGGTCGAAGCTGGCCATGAACTCGAGCAGCCGGGTGCGGAACCCGTCCCACTTGACGATGAGCCGTTCGTGCGTCATGCGCACCTGGCCCCAATAACCGAGCGTCACCTCGCGTGCTTCGTCGAGGCCCGGCGGCCTCGCTTCGGTGCATCTGCAGCCCGCCTGGGATAGCGCATGCACGGCCGCCTGCAGCGCCGCGACCGTAGGCTTGGTCGACTGGACCATGCCGTCCTCGGCGTACCACGCCACTTTCAGGCCGTGCAGCTTGGGCCGGCGGCGCCGCGGGGGCATGGGGATCACCGCCGAGTCGACGCCGTCCGGTCCCACCAGGAGCGGCAGCACGAGGGCCAGGTCGTTCACAAACCGGGCCATCGGACCCACCTGGCTGCGAGGATCCATCAGCCCGCCCGCAAGCCCGTAAGCGCCAGTGCTGGGCACCCAGCCGGTGGTCGGCTTCAGCGCCGCGATCCCGCAGTAATGGGCCGGCACCCGGATGCTGCCACCGGAGTCGCTGCCGATGCCCAGCGGCGAGCCCGCGGCGGCGATGATGGCGGCCTCGCCACTGCTGCTCGCGCCCGGTGACCGGGTCAGGTCATAGGGGTTGCGCGTGCCGCCATGGAGCGGGTTCCAGCTCTGGCCGCCGGAACCGCCCGGCGGGCAGTTCGACTTGCCCAGCAGGATCGCGCCGGCCGAGCGCATGCGCGCGATCACGGTCGCGTCTTTGTCCGGGACGTTGTCCTTCAGCTTGCGCAGGCCGGCGGTCGTGGCCACGCCGGCGGTGTCGAAGATGTCCTTGGCCGTGAACGGGACACCGTGCAGCGGCGGCGGCTCGAAGCCGCGCTTGGCGAGGTGGCGGTCGGCCGCCTTGGGCTGGCGGATGGCGCTCTCGTTGGTGACCCAGAAAATCGCGTTGAGGCGCGGGTTGACGGCGCCGATGTGCTCGAGGTGCGCCCGGACGACCTCCTCCGACGACAAGCGGCCGTCCCGGATGGCGCGCGCCAGCCAGCTGGCCGGGGCGCCTACCGGGTCGCGCATGTCGGGCTAGATGATGACGGCCGAAACTGAGCTTTGTATACAAACGCACGTTATTCCGCCGGAATCCGCGCCCTTTGTATACAAACGGGCTCGCGTTGACTAAACCGTGTCTCCCGGCTTGATGTCGAGGACGTGGACATTGTTCCCGACCAGCTCCTGCAGCTGGCTGGGCCGGCCGTGGAGGGCCGGGAACGTGCCGAAGTGCATCGGCACGACCGTCTTCACGCCCAAGAGCTTGACCGCCTTGGCCGCGCGCTCCGGACCCATCGTGTAGAAGTCGCCGATGGGCAGAAACGCGGCGTCGAGCTTGTTGAGCTCGGCGATGATGGCCATGTCGCCGAACACGTCGGTGTCGCCTGCGAAATAGATGGTGTAGCCGTTCTCGAACTCGATCACGAGCCCGCACGCATCGCCGCCGTACACGACCCGGTCGCCGTCGGTGATACCGCACGAATGCTCCGCGTGCACGAGCGTGACCTTGATCCCGTCCACGTCGACCGTGCCGCCGGTGCTGGCGCCGATCAACGAGTCGCGGTCGATGCCCTTCGAGGCCATCCACTCGCTGATCTCGTAATTGCTGACGATCTTCGGCTTCGTCGCCCTGGCGATCTCCAGCGCGTCGCCGATGTGGTCAAAGTGACCGTGCGTGATGAGCATCAGGTCGCATTTGTCGACCGTCTTCATGTTGGCCGGCGCGCCCGGGTTGTTCATGACCCAGGGGTCGATGAGAACCTCTTTGCCCTTGGCGCTCCGGGACTTCCACGTCCCGTGCCCGACCCACGTGAAGCTGACTTGAGAGTTCAGCGCCATCCCCCGACTCCTATCTGATCAAGCCGCTCGGAAAAGTCGATTTTCCCACACGCCCAGAACGAAGATCGCGATCGCCGCGAGCGTCCAGAGGTTCGGAAACAGCAGGTCGCACGGCGGCCGGTAGAACCCGAGCAGGAACACGCCTATAAGCACCAGCGTCGTACCGCGCTGCTGCTCGATCGCGCGCACCGCGACCAGCAGAAGGAGCGGGAGCAGCGGCAGCCACTGGTACGGCCACACCTCGTTGGGGATCAGCGCGCCGAGCGAGAAGCCGAGCGCCATGCCATAAGGCGCGTTCCACCCGCTGCGCCACGTGGCCCACACGGCCGCCGCCGCGAACGCGGCCGAGCTCGCGTAGGACAGCACCGCTGCGAGGCCCGGCATGTGCCACGGCAGCGACACGCTGACGACACCTCCGTTCGAGTTCGGCAGGAGGTATGGCTCGCCGCCGACCACTCGATCGAACAGCGTGCGCACCGAGTCGTATCCGCAGTCGGCGTTGTGTGAGCCGAGCGAGGCGAGCAGGACGTGCTGGTAATAAAAGACAGCACCGCCGAATCCCAGCGGGATGAAGCTGACGGCCGTCACCACGATAAGGGCGGCGCCGAGCGCGACGGCGTAGCCGATCCGGTGCGCCGGCCGCGGGCCGATGATCATGGCCGCGGGGTAGTACTTCAGCGCCGAGGCAAGGCCGCCGAGCGCGCCGGCGATCCAGGGCCGTCGCGATTCGAACCAGATCGATGCCATCGCGCCGAGCAGCGCGACGCCGCCGCGCTGGCCGGCGCTGATGTCGGCAAACACGGGCGGGAAGTACATGGCGACGACCCAGAAGACAGGTGGGGCGAGATTGCTCGGTTTGCATGCGATGCGATAGAGGATGAAAAGACCGGCCAGCAGCGCCGCCGCGTCGATGGCGGTCCAGAGCTGCACTCCTACGTCTTTGGGCAGCAGCGCGACCGGGATCGCCAGCAGCGCTACCGGTGGCGGGCTGACGAACGCGTAGATCGTGCCAGGCGGGGCGATGACGTGGCTTACCGCGAGGTACTGAGCTGCTGCGTCGTACATGTGCGCCGGATTGGTCAGGTAGGCGCGCGCGCCTTCCCACATGCCCTCGGCATCGGGGCGTTGGTTGTTGATGATCGAGAGCACCGCGACCCGCAGCGCGAATACCGCGGCCAGCGCCCAGTAGAAAGCGGGCCGCGAGAACAGATCGGCGGCCGCCAACCGGAACCTTTGCACGCGCGCCTACCATATTCGAGTTATGGCAGCCAGGAAGCCGAAATCACTCACCCCCGTGCGCCGGACGCTTCCCGACCTGCAAGGCGTCGAAGCGCCCGAGCGCGCGACGGCCAGCGTCTCGGAACAGAAGATCAATCAGTACCGCAAGCGGCGCTACCAGGCGCTGCACGCGGAGACCGAGGCCGCCAACAAGCGGCGCGCCGCCGGCAGGGCAACCGCGCGCGAGCGCGTCGAGATGCTCGTCGACGACGGCTCGTTCGTCGAGCTCGACGTGTTCGCCACTCATCGCTCGCACGGACGGTGTGGTCGCCGGGTTCGGCGACATCGACGGCCGCGCGGTCGCGGTATATGCGTATGACGCGACGGTCTTCGGTGGCTCGTTGGGCGAGGTCACCGCCGAGAAGATCGTCAAGGTCCAGGAGCTCGCGCTGCGCAACCGCGTGCCGATCATCGGCATCAACGATTCAGGTGGCGCGCGCATCCAGGAAGGCGTGGTCGCGCTGGCGGGCTACGCGGACATCTTCTACCGCAACGTTCGCTCGTCCGGCGTGATCCCGCAGATCAGTATCATCGCGGGCCCGTGCACCGGCGGCGCGGTCTACTCGCCGGCGATCACCGACTTCATCTTCATCGTCGCGGGACAGGGCTACATGTTCATCACTGGACCCGAGGTGATCCGCGTGGTCACCGGTGAGGCGGTGTCATTCGACGAGCTCGGCGGCGGCGACGTGCACAACGCCACGTCAGGCGTGGCGCACTTCCTGCCGCGTTCGGAGGATGAATGCGCCGCGGGCGTGCGGCGCCTGCTGTCCTACCTGCCGTCGAGCAACAACGAGCGTCCGCCCTTCGTCCCCACCACCGACGACCGCGAGCGCGCGGACCCAGAGCTCCAGACCATCGTGCCCGAGGCGCCGAACAAGCCGTACGACATGCGCGAGCTGGTGGCCCGCGTCCTCGACAACCGCGAGTTCTTCGAGGTCCAGCCCTTCTTCGCCAAGAACATCGTGGTCGGCCTGGGCCGGCTCGGCGGCCACGTCGTGGGTATCGTCGGCAACCAGCCGAAGCACCTGGCGGGCGCGATCGACATCAATGCGTCGGTGAAGGCGGCGCGCTTCATCCGCTTCTGCGACGCCTTCGGGATCCCGATCATCTCCTTCGTCGACGTGCCGGGCTACTTGCCGGGCCGCGACCAGGAGCACGGCGGGATCATCCGTCACGGGGCGAAGCTGCTCTACGCGTACGCGGAGGCGACCGTGCCGAAGCTGACCGTCATCACGCGCAAGGACTACGGCGGCGCGTACTGCGTCATGTCGCCCAAGCAGATGGGCGCGGACCTGAACCTCGCGTGGCCGACCGCGGAGATCGCAGTGATGGGACCGGACGCGGCGGTGAACATCATCTACAAGCGTGAGCTCTCCAACGCCTCTGACCCGGCCGCGCGCCGGCAGCAGCTGGTGAACGAGTACACGACCCGCTTCGCCAACCCGTACGTGGCCGCGGAGCGGGGCTACATCGACGACGTCATCGAGCCTCGTGAGACCCGGCGCTCCCTGGTGCGGGGCCTCGAGCTTTGCCTGCGCAAGACGATCGAGCGCCCGCCGCGCAAGCACGGAAACATACCGCTGTAAGCCATGAGCGGAAACCTCGACGGTTTCCGCTGCGCGCCAGGCGCGGGCAGGATCTGACCTACTGATCGCATCGGGCCGCTCAACGGCCCTACCACGAGGGTCCGCATCTCGTCGGTGAGGCGGGCCGGATTCGCGGCCCTGCTCACCTTCCCGAAGCGGTTGCGATTGATCCAGAGATACGCCCGGCCATGCATGGCATCCGTAAGAAACAAAGTCATGGCCGGGCAAAGCCCGGCCAACCCTGCCACGAGAGCCGACATCATCGAGTCGGCTTAAGCTTGTCGCGCCTTGGTGAGCGCGACAACGGCCGGTCTGCATGATTGGACCAGGAAGAAGCCCTGGCGGCGGACCCGCGCGATCCTGCAGAACACGCTGCTCTTCCCCGGCCTGAACAGCTTCGCCAAGCTGTCCGTCAGCCACCGCGAGCGGTTCATGCAGCTCCAGGGAGGCGCCATCTTCATCTCCAACCACTGCAGCGCCCTCGACGGCGCTGTCATGGTCGAGGCGCTGCCTCCCCGCTACCGCAATCGTTCAGTCGTGGTGGCGGCGGCCGACTCGATCTTCAAGCGCAAGTGGGAGGCGGCCGTGGCACAGGTTTCGGTCAACGCGTTTCCCATCCCGCGCGGCGGCGGTGCGCGCCCGTATCTCGACACGCTGAAGGATCTCTTGCGCCAGCGCTGGTCGGTGATCATCTTTCCCGAGGGCCGGCTGTCCGTCACGGGCGCCATCGGCAACTTCCGCAAGGGCGCGGCGGTGCTGGCCGTCGATGCCGGTGCTCCGATCGTCCCCGCGTTCATAGACGGCATGTACGAGGTCCTGCCGCGCTTTCGCAGGCGGCCGCAGGCGGGCAAGGTGAGCATCGTGTTCGGCGACCCACTGATCCCGCAGCCGGGCGAGGACTACGACGCCCTCACGGCGCGCGCGGAGGCGGCGGTCCGCGCCCTGGGTGGCGACAAGGGCATCGCCGTGGACACGCCGGTCGCTGCCGGCGCGGGCTCGGCTGAAGGCCCGAACTACTGGTACTGAGCCGGCAGGACGATGAAAAAGGGCGTCGAGAGCTGCGGCGCACAGGCGGCCCAGGCCAAGGAGGCGACGAGCACCGGAGCGAACGTATTGGAAATACCTGAGCGAGGAGCGCAGGAGCCGACGCCGGCCTGGGCCGAAATGGGCGACGCAGATCCGACGATCACTTTTTCAGCGGCCTGCTAAAAGCCGGCCGGCCAGGTGAACGCCGGCGGTGGGTTCACTGTAGGCGGGGTGATCTCGAGCGTGATGACCTCGTGGTCCTTCAGCACGATGCCGCGAGGATTGCTCGAGAAAGGCGCCCCACCCTTGCCGTCGCCCAGGTCGACGTAGACCGACAGCTTCTGACTGCCGGCGAGTGTCAACGTCCCGACGTGCGTGCTGTCGAGAAGCTGCGGCGCGTGACCCCAGTCACTCCAGACGTCGAAAAAATCGCCGAGAGTGAAAGTGCGGTCGGACGGCGATTCGATATGGATGATGCCCGCCTCGTTGGTGTGCATGTGCAGCCAGTAGTAGCAGGCGCTCGACCGTCCGACGTTGGTCGGGATGGAGACCCTGCTGCCCTGATTCAGGATCTGCAGGTAAGCGTGGTAGTGGACCTGTGTGTGCTCGAGCTGGTCGCACGGAATGGTCGTGAACGAGGTCGGTGCCGGAGACGCGGCTGGGCTCGGTTGTGATCCCACCGGCGTCAAGTGGGTCGCAGCGTTGAACAGGAGGACCACCGGCACCATCGCCGCGAGGAGCACGACGACGACGCCACCCGCGATGGCCGCGATCCATCCCGCCGACAACCCGCCGCCCACCGCGACCCACGTGTAGCCGTTCCACCGCCACCGTCCATCGGGTGACAGCGCCGTCCGCCAGGTCGTGCCGTCCCAGTACCAGCGCCCGTCAGGCGAAAGCTGCGGCCTCGCGGGTCCTCCCGGCTGCCCCAAAAGGAGCTCCTAGACCGACTGCAGCCGGTGCGACGGCGCTCCGTTGTGCTGCACGTGGCTCAGGTGATCGGCCTTGCGGCAGAACTCGTCCACCGTCGTGATCAGCTCGGCATGCGACCACGTGAGCGGTGAGACCGAGAGCGGCACGCCGGTGTTGGGGTCGAGCTGCTCGGAAAGCAGGCCGCCCGGCAGCTGGTGCGCGACGACCCAGTTGATGATGTCGCGCGCGGGCTTCAGGTCGGCGGTGGTCTTGGCCATCGCGATGTGCCACTGCGCCATCCACAGCGTGCAGATGAACCAGGGGTTGCCGGGCACGCGGCTGCTGTTGTTCTCGACGCGGAAGTAGTAGTCGTCCTTGTAGCGCGCGATGCCGCCAGCGTCGCCCTTGTTGGACAGCTGCTCGTGGATCGCCTCCATCGTGTCGGCGATGCGCGCCTCATCGGGCGAGTACATGCCAAAGCGCCACAGCCCGCAGATGGCACTGTCGATGACCATGTCGACCGTCAGGGTCCCGTCTTCCTCCACCGCCAGCCTGCGCGCGAAGCGACCCAGCTCGGGGCTGTACAGATGTGTGTCCGAGGCTTCGCGCAATCGCTCGGCGGCGTCGCGATAGCGGACCAGCGCGGGCTTGTCGCCGAAAAGCTCCGCGAAGTTGCGCGCCGCGTCCAGACCGGCCCACACGGAGCCGACCGTGAACGCGTGCACCCCCCACCGCTCCTCCCACAGGTCCCACGAAGGCTTGATCAGCCCGTTGCGGTCGTCGAAGTACTCGACCATCCAGTCGGCGGCGGGCACGACCAGGGTCGAGTACAGGTGGAGGATGTAGTCGAGGTTGCGGTGGATCTTGTAGTGCTGCCACAGCGCCCACAGCACGAGGCCCGTCTCGTCCTCCTGGATCGGCAGGGTGCGCAGGCCGTGGCTATCCACCCAGGGCAGCCACGAGCTGCCGGGCAGCCCGTACGGCGTGTACTTGTGGAGGAAGAAGCCTTCCTCCACCAGCGACTCCTGACAGAAGGTGAAAAACAGCCGCGTAACGTCCTCATGGCCTGACCGATCGAGCGCATTGGCGACGATGGCGCCGTCGCGCGGCCACGCGTATGCGTACGTGTCGCGTGCGAACTTGGTGATGTCGAAGTCGGTTGCGGCGATGATGCCGCCGTGGTTGTCGACGTGGCTGCGCGCCGTGAGGATGCTGCGTCGGTACAGGTGCGTGACCTCCGGCCCGAGCTCTTCGTCGATGTGGCGGTGGTCCTTCTCCGACCAGACGCGCCAGTACGTGATGGTGCGGCCGCGGTACGTCTCAGCACCCTTGGCGACGAGGAGGTCCTGGCCGTAGGTCGTGACCTCGCTCAACCGGGTGCCCATGCAGACCCAGTGCGTCAGCTGGCGCGGCTCGCCCGCGACGGCCGGCCCGATTTCGAACCCGACCGTGCAGTCCACCGCTCCCTGCTCGATGGGGTTACGCCCGAGGACGCCGTCCTCCGCGTCGATCCACGTGCCCGCCGCGCCGTTGCCCTTCTTGCCGTTGGCCCAGGTGTCGATTCCGAACTGCGACCCGTGGATTCCGCCCATCAGGAAGTAGCGGTTGGCCTTGTACGCCAGGACCCCGCGATGGCGCGGGTCGTAGGCGACGGTGTTGCCGATGTCGGAGCCTTCGATGTACCAGTCGTAGTGGAAGAAGACGCGGCCGACGTCGAAGCCTGATGGGCTGACCACCTCGACCTTGCGCACGAACCAGTTGCGCGCCATGTCGACGAAGTCTTCGAACTTCACAGCGATGCCAAGGCGTGGATGCTTGAGCGTGACGTTCGTGACCAACGAGTCCGGCGCGTACTCCAGCTCGCGCTGCCAAGCCGGGTCGTCGAGCCATGCGAACTTGCCGTCGATGAAGAACCCCGTGTGGCATGGGTTGCCCATGGTCTGGTTGGCATCGCCGACGCGCGGGAAGTAAAGGTCGCGGACCGTGTAGTTGGCGTCGAAGCCCACGAGCACGTTGCCGTTGCCGATGACGATGGTCCTGGGCATTGCGGGCTGAATCGTAGTTTTTCGTTCGCCAGTTCGCTTGCCGTTAACAGGCAGGGTTTGCAGACCGCCGGCTGCCGCCTACAATCGGCCCCGAACCGTCCCAGCATCATCGGAGCCAACGTCTTGAACGCCGATCCAGAACCGTTCCGGCCACCTGTCCGCGTCATCGCCTCGCGCCGGCGGCGGCGCACCGTTTCCGCCAGGGTGCGGTCGGGCGTGCTCGAGCTCCTGGTGCCGTCGTGGATGTCAGCCTCCGAGCGCGAGCGTTGGGCGGAAGCCATGCGCGTGCGCCTGGAGAAGCGGATGAGGCGATCGATCCCCTCCGACGAGCGCCTGGAAAGACGCGCGCGCGAGCTCAACCGCCGGCATTTCGGCGGGCGGCTCAGCTGGACGTCTATCGGTTTCGCCGACATGGCCAGCCGCTGGGGCAGCTGCTCGTTCACCGACGGCGCCATCCGCGTCGCCACGCGCGCCGCGAAGCTGCCCGAGTGGGTCCTCGACTACCTGGTCGTGCACGAGCTCGCCCACCTGGAGCACAGCGACCACGGTCCCGCGTTCCACGAGCTGGAGGACCGCTATCCGCTGACCGAACGCGCGAAGGGCTACCTGATGGCGCTCGACCAGAACCCGGGGGCGACTACGGCCTGAGGACTATCTTCGTCGCCTCGCGAGCGTCAAACATGCGGTAGGCCGCGGCGGCCTGGTCGAGCTTCATGCGATGGCTGATGATCGACTCCGGCTGCAGCCGACCCGCGGCGACCAGGTCGAGCAGCGGCCGCATGTACGCCTGCACGTTGCACCAGCCTGCGCGGAAGGTGAGCGCCCGCTGCCACATGTCGAGGTACGGAAAGTCCCCGATCGAATGGTTCGGTATTCCGACCATCGAGATCGTGCCTCCGCCCTTGACGACCTGCATCGCCGTTTCGACGGCGGTGAGGACGCCGACGCACTCGATGCTGCGGTCGACTCCGAAACCACCGGTGTCGCGCTTGATCGCCTCCACCGGATGGGTCTCTTTCGCGTTGACCGGGATCGCGCCCATCCCCTGTGCGAACTCGAGGCGGCTGTCGACCATGTCGACGACGAAGACGCGCGCCGGACCGAAGAGCTGCGCGCACATGATGGCCATCAGGCCCACGGGCCCCGCGCCGATCACGGCGACCGTGTCGCCGGGCTTGATCTCGGCCCGCTCGGCGGCGAAGAACCCGGTGGCCAGGATGTCGCCGACGAAGATCGCCTGCTCATCGTTCATTCCGTCCGGGATCGCCTCCAACGTGCTGTCGGCCAGCGGCACAGTGACGTACTCGGACTGCGCGCCGCCCAGCGCCCCGAAGAACTCTCCGTAGCCGAACGCGCCCCGCTGCACGCACTGGTTGAACCAGCCGCGGATGCAGTAGTGGCAGTGGCCGCAGGCCACGAAGAATGACGACACGACGCGATCGCCTTTCTTGAAGCGGCGAACCTCGGGCCCCACGTCCTCGACCACGCCGACGAACTCGTGGCCCATGCCCCAGCCTTCGGTGCCGGGTATGCGGCCCTCGTAGATGTGCAGGTCCGAGCCGCAAACGCCGGACAGCGTCACCTTCACAAGTGCGTCGGTCGGGTTGCTTAGCGAAGCCATCGGGACGTCCGTGACCTCGACCTGTTTCTCGCCCCGATACACGGCCGACTTCATGTCCGGATTCTAGGCCGCCCTAGGCCGCGCCTAAGCTAGCCACGTGCGGCTCAAGGGGGCGGTCGTCGTCATCACCGGAGCGTCCAGCGGCATCGGGGAGGCGGCAGCGCTCGCGTTCGCGCGAAGGCGCGCCAACCTCGTGCTTGGCGCACGCCGAGTCGACGCGCTGAACGCGGTCGCGCAAAAGTGCCGCGACAAAGGCGCACCAGAGGTGACCGTCCGCCGTCTCGACGTCAGTCAGCGCGTCGAGGCGCGTGCGTTCGTCGCGGCGGCGCTTCGCGACCACGAGCGCATCGACGTGCTCGTCAACAACGCGGGCCTGGGATGGATGGGCCGCATGCATGAAATGCCCGAAGACAAGATCGACGAGCTGATCGCCACGAATGTGAAGGGTGTCATCGCCACTACGCAGGCCGCCATGCCGTCGATGGTGCAGCGGCGGCGCGGCGTGATCATCAACGTCGCGTCTGTGTTGGGTTTTCGGGCCGCGCCCTATTCGGCCGTCTACTCCGCCACCAAGCACGCGGTGGTCGGCTTCTCCCACGCGCTTCGGGGCGAGCTGTCCGGCACAGGCGTCAAGGTGTGCGTCGTCTACCCCGCGAGCACCGAGACGGGATTCTTCGCCGAGACCGAGGCGCCGATCGGACCGCAGTATCCCGCGTGGTGGGTGGCCAACGCGATGGCGGAGCCCGTGTTCGGGGGCCTGCTCGACCATGCGCTCGGAGAGGCGCGGCGGATGAAATCGCCTCACGTCGGCGCGAGCCCGCCGCCCGCGGACGAGCGCGCCTAGCGCCGGATCAATTCCGACCTATTGGCCCACACCAACCACAACTTCGCTCACCGTCGTTATCCCTGTACTGAGGCGGAGCCGCACTGTGAGGCGGTCTCCGGCTCGCACTCGAAGAGGTTCTCCGGTGATTGAAACCATCTCCAGAAACACGCCACTCGGCATTCGACGGTAATCGACGCTCACACCATCAAAGTGGTTGAGCGTGCGCAGGGCTTGTGGTCCATCGATTCCGATTTCCAGGACGTCTATTGGGGGACCAGCCTCAGTCCTGCGGAGCTTGAGTCGCACGTCAATGTGCTCTGGCTCGTCTTCGTCTCCCAGGTGACTGTCGCGACACAAGCGAGCCGTCACGCCAGCATCAAGCCCTGAAGGCGGCCCTGGGGGTCTCAGCCGTTCCATGAGCCTAGCCAGCACCTGCCGGAAGCGCGGATCTGGAACGCCCACCCCGCCGGGCATCATAGGCCGGAGATGGCCGTTGCAGATTTCACGGCCCAGGGCTACTTCTGCCAGGCCGCTAGGAGCTCCTCCAGCTTCTGGGCGTTCTTGACCGAGTAGTTCGAGTAGTTGTTGTTCATGATCGCGTGGACCTCCTTGGCCGAGCGCTCCATCTCCTTGATGCGCGGCACCCACTCCCGCAGGTCGGCGTCCGGGTAGTCGTACCGAAAGCGCACGTTCGGCGGCGCGTTGCGCTGGTCCCAGGTCTCGTGATTGCGGCCGTGGAACCGCGCCACCGCCAGCTTGCTCGAGGTCACCTCATGCAGCGCGGGCATGCTCGAGTCGTGTCCCTGCGGCGTGTCGACCGCCACATACGGAATGTCGCGCGACCTCAGGAAGGCGAGCGTGCCGTCGAGATGGCGCGCGTCGAGCCATTCGATCTTCCTGAACTCGACCGCGATCTGAAATCCATGCATGCGCTCCTGCACCTGCTCGACGTATGACAGCGAGCGAGACGATGGAAGGAACCAGCGCGGGAACTGAAAGAACACCGCGCCGATGCGGCCGGCCGCGCGCAGCGGCTCGAGCGCGGAGCGAAAGCGCTCCCACGCCTCGTCCACGAGCTCGGGCGGCAGCTGCTCCACGTAGAGCGTGCTCTTGGCACGGAGGGCCTCGGGCAGCTCCGCGCGGAGGTCGGGCGGCAGGTTCATGGGCCGCGTGGGGTGGTTGGTGAAGAGCGAGAACGACTTGACGTCGAAAAGGAAGCCTGGCGGCGTCCGCGCCGCCCAGCGCTCGATCACCTCGGGTTTGGGGATGCCGTAGTAGGTCGTGTCCGCCTCGGCCATCGAAAACTGGGTCGCATAGAAGGCGAGGCGGTCCTCGGACGTCTTGACGGCCATCGGGTAGAAGAGCCGGGAATCGATCAGTGACCGGTCGATCCAGCCGGCGATCCCACACCTGACAGTCATCTCGGCGCGATGGTGGCACAGGCGGCTGAGGCGGGCGCTATGATCCCGCCAGCCTTGGGCCGCTTCATCCGCTACTGGTACACATACCGCACGGTCGTCGCGGTGTTGCTGGGGATCCTCGTCAGCGGCTCGATGTACTGGCTCTATACGCAGCAGGTCGCATGTGACAACCAGGACCCGAGCTGCGCCATCCGCCTCTCGCTGCACCCGGAAGACCGGCTGTTCTTCGAGTCGACCGACCCGAATATCGTCCTGATCGGAATCGACGACGCGAGCGTCCGGGAGCTGGGCAAATTCCCGCTGGACCGACTCGACTACGCGACCGCCCTCGACACCCTCAACCAGGACCAGGCCGGCGTGGCCGCATTTGACATCGGGTTCTCCGACCCAGGACGAAGCGAGGACGGCGACCGGAAGTTTGAGAAGTCACTCGGCGCGACCAAGGTGCCGGTGGTCCTCGCCTATGGCTCCAGCGGAGAGCTTCGCTCGGGCGACGGCCAGGTCTTCATGACCGGCGCCGACGAGATCCCGCTGCACAGGTTCCGGTGCCTTGACGCAGCCGGCGCCGCCATCGCGCCATGCGCGAGGCCAAACCCCAATGTGATCCTCGGCTCGACCGACCTGCGGCCCGACGCGGACGGCGTGGTCCGCAAGATGCCGATGTTCGTCAGCCCCACCTGCAACCAGACGGGCAGCTGCTCGACTCCGAATATCGACGCGCTGGGCTTCGCGGCCTATCGCGCCTGGTCGCTCCAGGGCAGCGAAGGTCCCGACCTGACC
>VBIA01000154.1 GCA_005879985.1 Chloroflexota bacterium
CATGGACTTTCGCGCAGCGCTCGCCTACCTGCACAGCCAGTTCACGCTGGTCACGCTCACCGAAGATTCGATGGAGGGCATTAAAGCCTTCTTCGAGAAGCGCGAGCCCGAGTTCAAAGGCAAGTAGGTTTGGCGGGGTCCGAGCGCGCGAAGGAGCTGCGCGCCAAGGTGCTCAAGGGCGGAACTCGCTATCTGCCCAAGCTCCGCGAGCAGCACAAGCTGACCGCGCGCGAGCGACTCGACCTGTTGCTCGACAAGGATTCGTTCCTCGAAGACGGGTTGCTCGCCAACGTGCTCGCCGAAGAGCTTCCGGCCGACGGCGTGGTCACGGGCCTCGGCACCGTCGAGGGCCGCCAGGTCGCCGTGATGGCCAACGACCCCACCGTGAAGGCGGGCAGCTGGGGCGCGCGGACGGTGGAGAAGATCGTGCGCATACAGGAGACCGCGGCCCGGCTGCGAGTCCCGCTGTTCTATCTCGTCGACTCGGCCGGCGCGCGCATCACCGACCAGATCGACATGTTCCCCGGCCGCCGGCACGCTGGCCGCATCTTCTACAACGAGGTCCAGCTCTCGGGCGTGGTGCCGCAGATCTGCCTGCTCTTCGGACCCTCCGCCGCGGGTGGGGCATACATCCCCGCGTTCTGCGACGTGGTCGTGATGGTCGAGGGCAATGCCTCGATGTATCTCGGATCGCCGCGCATGGTTGAGGTGGTCGTCGGCGAGAAGGTCGACCTCGAGGAGCTCGGCGGCGCCCGGATGCACTGCACCGTCAGCGGCTGCGGCGACGCGCTTGTTGCGGACGACAAGGAGGCCATCGAGTTTGCGCGCGCCTACTTTCGGTACATGCCGCAGCGCGCCGGCGAGAAGCCTGGTTCGTGCATCGGCAAGCCTCCGCGCACCGCCTCTAAGCCTATTGGCGACCTGATCCCCGAGGCGGCAAACCAGGGCTACGACATGCGCAAGGTCATCGACGCACTGATCGACGAGGACAGCTGGGTCGAGATAAAGAAGCTGTTCGCCAAGGAGATCCTCACCGGCTTTGCGCGTCTTGACGGGCAGCCCGTGGGAATCCTCGCCAACCAGCCGATGCAGAAGGGCGGCGTGCTATTCAACGATTCCGCCGACAAAGCGGCGCGGTTCATCTGGCTGTGTGACGCGTTCGAGATCCCATTGCTCTTTGTGGTCGACGTGCCCGGCTTCATGATCGGCACCGACGTCGAGCGGGCGGGAATCATCCGCCACGGCGCGAAGATGATCACCGCCGTTTCCGAGGCGACGGTGCCAAAGATCTCGGTCATCGTGCGCAAGGCGTACGGCGCCGGGCTTTACGCGATGGCCGGGCCCGCGTTCGAATCGGACGCTGTCTTCGCGCTGCCCTCCGCGCAGATCGCGGTAATGGGGCCGGAGCCGGCGGTGAATGCCGTGTTCTACAACAAGCTCGCGGAGCTGCCCGAATCAGAGCGCGCGGCAAAACGCAAGGAGCTCGAGGACGAGTACCGCGAGGGCGTCGACCTCTACAAGCTGGCGGCGAACCTCATAGTCGACGACGTCGTGGAGCCGGACCGACTGCGAGAGGAGCTGATCAAGAGGTTCCGCGCGTACGCGTCCCGAGTTTCATCGCGACCGACGCGCAAGCACGGAGTGCCCCCGGTCTAACCCGAATCTAAACAGGCCGCTGTATACAAACGCCACATTCCAGATCCGAATAACGCGCCGCTGTATACAAACGGCGCATTTACAACAGGCGCGCCACTGCCAGCCCGATTGCCAGCGCCACCACTCCCCACGAGAAGGCTCGTAGCGCCAGCTCGAGTGGCTTCAGCAGCGCACGCTGGTCGAGGTCGATGAGCGTTCCGTCCGTGAGGGTCACGCTGCCCGCAACCGCGCTGCTCCGTCGCCTCAGGAGGCGGGCTGGCGTGCTGAGGCTGCGCTGCCCGTAAGAGAGGGCGTACGCCGCGGCTGCAACCGCCAGGACGCCGAGGCTGAGCCGCCCGGTCTGGGCGAAGTAGCCCGTGACTACCGGGAACGCACCCCATGACAGCGAGAACCACATGTCGCCATGCAGGCGCCCGCCGAGCAGCTCGAGGTTGTAGACGACGACGAACAGCATTCCCAGCGCGATGAACGCAAGGAGCCCGATGCCGACCTGGGTGACGCCGGCAATTCCGAGTCCCACCGCGATCACCAGCCCGATGGCGGCTGCCGCGATGAGCACGCTCGACGGTACGGAGGTGCGCAGCGGCCGGCCGTGCAGCTCGTCGAGAGCATGAGCGGAGACGCCGACCGCGAAGAAGAACGCGACCACCGTCGCCGCCAGCCGCAGCAGATCGAGATGAGGCGCTAGGCTCGCGCCGATCACCACGTACGACAGGTGCCACGCGGTGTACGGCGGATGCAGCAGGGCAAGCAAATCGCGGCGCCAGCCACTGGACGGTGGCGCGTAGTAAGCGGGCGCGAGGACCTCAGGCACGACGCTTCATCCCCCACATCACGACCCCGCCGCCGAGGCTCATCGGTTGGGCATGCACGTCCTCCAGGCCGGCCTCGCGCCACGCGTCCGTGATCCGCTCCAGCGACCAGCGCGAGTAATGCCCCTCGATGTTGGGGCCGAGAAACGTGCCGACCCGCCACCACGCGCCGCCGCCCAGCGCGAATCCCATCGCGGGCAGCGCGACGCGCGTGTACACGCGCCAGGCGGTACGCCAAATGACATGCGGCGGCGCGAAGAAGTCGAGGCTCGCCATGACGCCGCCAGGACGCAGAACGCGCGCGAGCTCCTTTATCGTCGCCGTCGGGTCCGCGACGTAACGGAGCAGGTAGGTGAAGCTCACAGCGTCGAACGACGAGTCGGCAAAGCGCAGCGCCTCCGCGCGGCCTGTTTCGAGCGTGATCCGGCTGTCGAGCCCAGACGCGTGAACCCGCTCGCGGCCTCTCTGCAGCATCGATTCACTGATATCGACGCCGGTTACACCGGCCTGACTTCGCGAGGCGATTTCGATGGCGACGCCGGCTGTGCCCGTTGCGACGTCGAGCACACGGTGGGGTCTCGCGGCGGTGATGTGGCGGACCAGTTCCAGGCGCCAGCGCCGGTTCTGGCCGAACGAAAGAAGCTCGGCGAGAAGGTCGTAGCGCGCTGGCAGGGGTTGGAAGAGCTCGGCCGCAAACGCGTTCTCGGCGCCGGCCGGCTGCGCACCCGCCATTGATACAGCGTAGGTCGAGCCGACTAAGGCGGGGCGATCCCCGAACCCCGGCGCTATCGTTGTCTACTCGCATGGCAACGATCAAGCCATTCGGCGGAGAGGCCCCGGACTCCACGCACAAGCCGCCGCCGATCATCCTCAAAGAGGTCTACGAGCAGCGCTTCGACGAGGCCGACCAGGCGCGCAAGGAGGCCATCTGGCGCGAGCTCGGTCGTTACCTTCAGCGCTATATCGCTCCCAGCGCGCGCGTGGTCGACATCGCGTGCGACCTCGGCTACTTCATCCGCAACATCCGCGCCGCAGAGCGGTGGGCGACTGACATCCGGGACGTCGGCGCGACGCTACCTCCGGACGTCCGCTTCATCCGAGCCAGCGGACTCGACCTGGCGGACGTCCTGCCGAACAACAACTTCGACCTCGCCTTCTTCAGCAACTACCTCGAGCACCTGTCCTCAACGGAGGCTGTGCTCGAGCAGCTGCGCGTGACGTTCGCGCTGCTCAAGCCGGGCGGCCGCGTGCTGATCCTGCAGCCGAACATCCGCCTCATCGGCGGGGCCTACTGGGACTTCATCGACCACCAGACCGCGCTGACCGAGAAGAGCCTCGCCGAGGCCGCCACGATGGCCGGCTTCAGGACTAAGCAGGTGATCACCCGCTTCATGCCCTACACGACCAAGAGCATGCTGCCGCAGCATCCGCTGCTGGTCCGGGCCTACCTGCACCTACCGCCGGCATGGCTCATCTTCGGCAAGCAGACGCTGTACCTCGGGGAGAAGCCCTCCTAGGAACCGCCGCCCACGAAGCGCCTCGCCTCGCGAGCCAGTGACAACCAGTCGCCCTCGCCGTCACGCAGCGCGATCCATTCGCGCATGAGTCGTCCATGACCGGGATCGAACGGCTCGCCCTTGCCCTGCGCCACGAGCTCGCTAACGCGCTGCTTCGGCATCTTGGCGACGAACTGGCCGCGCGACGACATCAGCGCGAACAGCTTGCCGTCGACCTTGAGTCCGCCCGAGCCGAATCCTTTGCCGCCGCCTACGGTGACCCGGCGGTCGCGCGCGAACGCATCGATGACCTGCTTGAAGTCAGGGCTGGACACGCTTCAACACCCTGGCGTCGCCTTCGACTTTCAGCCCGCGTTTCTGCGCTTCCGCGAGCTCGAGGCGGTTGAGCATGAGGCCGAGCACCTGCGATGCGACACCAGTCAGCACAAGGTCGGGCCGCTCGGCCTTGCCGGGCCGCACGTCGACTGTGCCTCCCTTGACCTCAACCGTCATCGGGTGATCGCCGGTTCGAACCTCTATGGTCTGTGCACGCGCATTGGGCGTCCGGTCCCTCAGGTGCAGCTCGAGCGGGAGCGCCAGCCAGTGGCTGCGGAACTCGTTGTCGCCGATGGGACGCGTGACGAGCGGACCACCCCAGCGCCCGAGTGCTTTGACCACCGGCTCGAGCTCCTTACCCCGTTCGGTCAGATCGAACAGCGTCGTTGCGACCGGAGGCGGCGCGTCCGCACGCTGGACCACACCCGCCTCCTCCAGCTCCCGCAACCTGTCCGCCAGCAGGTTGGTCGCGATACCGGGCAGGCCGTACCGCAGGTCCGTGTAGCGGCTCGGGCCTCGGATCAGGAGCTCTCGGATGATCAGGAGCGACCACCGCTCGCCCACGACATCGAGTGCCTGGGCGACCGCGCAGTACTCGTTGTACGACCTCACGCCGCCCAGCTTAGCGCGTCTAGTTGAAAAATACAAGTAGTCACTTGACTTTCTTGTCTAGTAACTTTAGATTTTAGTCCTACGCTTCACAACCAGGCTCCAGGAGGTGGTCGGCCGTGGACTCAATCGCCGTCATGTCGAGGTCTCGATCGGCGTGGGCGCTGGTGCTCACATCGGCGGCGTTCTTCATGGGCGCGCTGGATTCGCTGGTCGTGATAACAGCGTTGCCGGCCGTGCACAGGGAGATCGGCGGCAGCCTCTCCTCCCTGGAGTGGACGGTCAACGCGTACACGGTGGCCGTCGCGGCGGGCATCATCACGGCCGCGGCCATCGGCGACCGGCTGGGCAGGCGCCGGGTCTACATCGTCGGCCTCTACCTCTTCAGCGCAGCGTCGGCAGCATGCGCGCTCGCGCCGAGCGTCGACGTCCTGATCGCGGCGCGCGCGGTGCAGGGCCTTGGCGCGGCGATCATCACGCCACTCAGCCTAACCATCCTTACAAGCGCATTTCCCGCGTCGCGCCGGGGCGCGATTGTCGGCGCATGGGGCGGAATCGGCGGCCTCGCCGTCGCCATCGGGCCCATGATCGGAGGCGCAGTCACGCAGGGCCTCAGCTGGCACTGGATCTTCTGGATCAACGTTCCGATCGGCATCGCGGCGGCGGTGCTGTCGGGCATGCGATTGCCAGAGAGCCGAGGCGCGCAGACGCGGCTCGACATCCCCGGACTCGCGTTCGTGACCGTCGGCGCGGTCTCATTGCTGTGGGGCCTGATCCGCTCGACCGATGTGGGTTGGACTTCAAATGAGGTCCTCATCGCGATCGGGTTGGGCGCTTTGCTGATGATTGGGTTTGTCCTGTGGGAGTCGCGCGCGCCGGCGCCGATGCTGCCGCTGCGGCTGCTCACCATCAGGCCCTTCGCGACCGCAAGCGGTACTGCGTTCCTGATGAGCGGATCGATCATGTCGGCCGCGTTCCTGGCCTCGCAGTTCTTCCAGTTCGGCCTCGGCTACTCGCCGTTCGACACGGGGCTGCGATTCCTGCCGTGGACCGGCACCGCGTTCATTGTTGCCCCGATAGCAGGGCGCCTCTCCGACCGGATCGGAACCCGCCCGCTGATGGTCGTCGGCCTTCTCATGAACGCCACCGGTCTTGCCTGGATGTCGCAGATCGCAGGCGCGGGCGTGGGCTACGGGCAGCTCGTGCTGCCGCTGATTCTTGGCGGAGTCGGGGTGTCGATGGCCCTGCCCACAACGCCAACCGCGGCACTGAGCGCGGTGCCTGTGACCGACCTCGGCAAGGCCTCGGGCGTCATCAACATGCTGCAGCGATTCGGCGCGGCGTTCGCGATCGCTGTCGTGGCCGCGGTGTTCGCGGCAAGCGGACACCTCGGCAGCGCAGCCGGGGTCAGCGCCGGATTCAAGCCCGCGACAGCTGTTGTCGCCGGGATGTCCGCCCTGGGCGCCGTGCTCGCTCTCGCGACGGCCGGCCGCCCGCGCGTAAAGGCGCTGGCGCCGCCAGACATGGAAATACAAGAGCCGGCGGCTGCTTGAGCAAATGAAAAAGGGCGGCTGCGCTGCGTGCGAGCCGCCCTTCTGGATCGGTAGAACTCAGTCGATCCTGGTGTAAGTCAGGTCAAAGTCCACCCGCCAGCTCTTTCCATCCTCCGAAAACTCCCAGTTCCCGCTGATGGTCTTGCCGTCTGCGCTGATGTGTCCGATGTAGCGCTGGCTGAAGCCGGGCGCGAAGCGCCAGCTCCTCCACTGCCCATCGGCGATGGTCATCTGATACAGCCTGCGCACGTCTCGCGAGTCGTAGTAGAGGGATGTGTACTCCTCGCCCGCATCGTCGGCGCCGATGATCTGGACCGTAGCCGGGAAGCGCGGATCCTCCAGGCCGGCCTCGAGGCGGAGGTAGGCCCCGCCCTCGATCCATTCGGCGGTGAGACGGCCCTTGCCCTCGGGGTACTTCTTGCTCGTCATGTTCCACTCACCGAGCAGCACGTCCAGCCGCCCCAGCCCCCGCCCCCGCCCCGTCGACATCGTTACTTTCCGGCCTTCATGCGCTCGAGCAGCTCCGCCAGCCGCTCCATCGACTCGTCGGCTCCGTCCCGCATCCCGGAGGCGACCATGCCATCGCGGTCCATGACTGACTGGAACACCAGGTGCGCCGTCAGCTTGGTCTTGTTGCCGAGGGCTTCGAACGTGGCGGTCTGCAGGGCGACGTGCCCGGGCACGCCCAGGTACTCGAACGTCGCGCAGATTCGCTCGGGCGCGACGACGTCGTGGTTGACGCCTCGGAACCCGAACTCGCTGCCGTCCGCGCCCTTCTGGATCACATGCCACTCGCCGCCGGGCCGGGAGTCGAACTTCTCGATCTTGTTCTCGTAACGACGCGGCCCCCACCACTGCGCGAACAGCTTGGGATCGGTGTAGGCCCTGAAAACGAGCTCTCGCGGCGCGTCAAGCACGACAGTCGAGATGAGCTCCTGCTTGCCGGGCTCGATCACGTACTCGGTCTTAGGCATCGTGATGGTCTCCTTCGCCTTCATCGGTTTTCTCCTTCTTGATCAGATCTTGCAGAACGTCGTCCAGGCGCTGGAAGCTCTCGTCCCAGAAGCGCCGGTACTCTCCCACCCACTCGGATGCCTCTTTGAGGCGCCCGGATTCGAGGCGGCACGGCCGCCACTGCGCGTTGCGGCTCTGCGTGATGAGGCCCGCGCGCTGCAGCACCTTCAGGTGTTTGGAGACGCCGGGGAGGCTGAGGTCAAACGGCTTGGCCAGCTCCGTGACCGAGGCCTCGCCCTGGGCAAGACGAGCCAGGATCGCCCGCCGGGTGGGATCGGCGAGGGCTGCGAACGTAACGCTGAGTTGATCTTCCGACATAGTATTTCGCTATCCAGCTAATTAACTAATCGGAAGAATACGACGCCCACGGAACGCCTGTCAAGGGGTTTGCCGGCGGTCAGATCAGGCCGGTTTCGCTGCCCAGGCGCGCGTGCGGTCGAGGAGCTGGAGAGTCACCCAGAAGATGAAGAGCGCGTTGACGACGTGCAGCCCGGAGACGTAGCGCAGCACTCCCCGCGCGTCCATGTGGTACGGGAACAGGAGCAGGGACTGCAGCACGGTCAGTCCGAAGATCGCGGCCATGAGCCACCGCAGGCGGACCGGCACGCCGCCCAACCATCCGACCAGCACGAGCACGAGCGGCAGCAATCCGACGATCGCCCCGTTGACGGTCGCATGCCAGCGGAGAAATTCGGAGTCTGCGAAGACGCCCAGGCCGGCGAGCAGGAACTGGACGACCACGGCTATGGCGACCACGTACGTTCCCCACACAAACAGGCGGCCGGCGGTTTCCCTCATCTCGGCGGGAAGCCTAGCGCAGACCGGATTTTTGATGGACCTGGCGCGGAGCCACCGGCCGCCGCCTTTTGTTCAAACTTGCACGAGTCATGACGCCCGTGGCGTACGAGCCCTTCTTCACGGCCAGCGTCGCCGCCAGCGCCGCGCTCATCGGGCTGTTGTTCGTATCAGTTTCGAACTTGCTGATCGGCCGGCTTGACCGAACTCGCAAGCAGAAGCCGGCAGCGAAGGAACCGCCGTCCGCGTCCTGACCCTGCGCGAGCTCAACCGCACGACGCTCTCCCGCCAGCTCCTGCTGCAGAGGAAGCGGCTCTCGCCCACCGCGCTCATCGAGCGACTCGTCGGGATGCAGGCTCAGTGGCCGTCCGCGCCTTATGTCGGTATGTGGTCGCGGGTCGCGAACTTCCGTCGCGAATCGCTCGAACGCGAGCTCGCGAGCGGCGCAGTCGTCAAGGCGACCGTAATGCGCCAGACGCTGCATCTCGTCACCCGGCGCGACTACGGAATATTTCGCGCCGCGATGAGCGAGACGAACTTCCCGTGGGAGTCAGCGCTCGCCAGGCGCCTCGCTCCGTCAGTTCGCAAGCTCGCCGCCAAGGGGGTCGTGTCCAGCGACGAGGCAATCGCGTATCTCGAACGCAACCACAACCTCGGCAGCCTCAGCGCCCGGCGCGCATGGCGTTACACGCGAGCCAGCGCCCACCTCGTGCATCACCACGAGTCAGCGTTGTGGCGCGCCCGGCCGGAGGGAAGATTCGTCGCCCTCGACGAGCCCGACGGGCACAGCCCGCTCGAGGCGCGGGCCGAGATGCTCCGCCGCTACCTCGCCGCGTTCGGTCCGGCATCGCGGCGCGACATGGTGGCCTGGAGCATGATGCACGTCCCCGAAATCTCGCGAACCCTCGACCACCTCGAACCGCTGTTGCGGTATCGCGATGAGCACGGCCACGAGCTGGTGGACATCCCCGGCGCGGCGCTGCCTGATCCGAGCGCTCCTGCGCCCGTGCGATTCCTGCCGAAATGGGACAACGTGCTGCTCGCGTACGCGGTTCGCACGCGCGTGCTGCCCGAGAAATACCGCAAGACGGTCATTCGGATGAACGGTGATGTCGCGCAGACGTTCCTCATAGACGGGTTCGTCGCCGGCATGTGGAGCGTGAACAAGGGCCGGGTCGTGCTCGCGCCGTTCGAGAAGCTGTCGCGCTCCGCGCGAGTCGAGCTCGAAGATGAGTCCGCACGGCTGGAGGCGTTCATCTCCGGCTGAGCTGAGGCGACTAGCATTCGACCCGATGAGCGAAGGCAACGCCACGCTCGAGGAAGCGTTTCGGCATCACGCCTGGGCGAATCGCACGCTCCTTGCGTTCTGTGCCCAGCTCCCGCCCGAGCAGCTGTCGCAACCGCGGCCCGCGCCCCTGGCCGGGGACCACGGGAGCATCCTGGAGACGATCGACCACATAGTCGCCTCGGACGGCGCCTACCTCGGTGCGTTGACCGGCAACCGTCCCGCATGGGCGGTGGACGAGCGCAGCCCGAGCCCCGATCTCGGCGAGCTGGCGTCGCGGGTTGACGAAGCGGAGGCGCTGTGGATGCGCTTCCTATCCCTTCCAGACGACGCCGCGCGCAAGGTGCACCTCGATGCCGGCACGTACGAGACGCACGCGGCCATCGTGACCGCCCAGGCGCTCCACCACGGGAGCGCCCACCGCGAGCAGATCTGCGCCATCCTCAGGGACTTCGGCCTGGACCCGCCGGAGGTGCAGCCGTGGGACTTCGCCGACGCTACCGGTCGCTCGCGCTGGATCAAACCCGAGTAACAGCCGCCGAAGAGTGGTGCGCCTGGCAG
>VBIA01000155.1 GCA_005879985.1 Chloroflexota bacterium
AACTTCGTACTCGATTCGGCGGCCGACCTCGAGCTTGTCGAGCCCGTAGCGGTCGATCGTCTTGGGGTCGCCGAATCGTTCGGTTACCTGCTGCATGACCGAGCTCTCGAACTCGGGCGCGTCGTGGGCGAGGCAGACCCACACATATCCGAGCCACTCGCGCGCGTGCACCGAAAGCAGTCCTCGTTCGGCGACCTCGAGGTCGGGCATCATGGCCATGTTCGGCGCCCCGACGAGGCTCCCGTCGAGCCCGTAGCTCCAGACGTGGTAAGGGCACTGGAAGGTCCGCGAGACGCGACCCTCGGCCTCGTTGCAAATTCGGGAACCGCGGTGCCGGCACACGTTGAAGAAAGCCCTGATCTGCCGGTCGGCGCCGCCCACGATGATCAGGTTCTCGCCGCCGACGTCGAAGGTCTGGAAGCTGCCCGCAGTCGCAAAGTCGGAGGCGCGAGCGACGCAGAACCAGTCCCTGGCGAAGATCCTGGTCTGCTCTGCCTCAAACACGTCAGGGTCGACGTAGTAGCGGCCGGGAAGCGTTGCCAGCAGGCTGCGAGTCTCTTCGGTCTTGGCCACGGGCTTTTCCTCCACCGCCGATGAACTTTTTGGAGACTACATGAACACCCTCAGTTTGGGCAGGTTACGTCCCCATTGTCCGGTCGGAGAGCTGATCGGACCGTCACGGCGCAGCTGGCTGAACACGACCCCTTAAGTGGGAGTCTTTACGAGTACGCCAGACTAGAGTTGCACCGTGCCCCAAGGTGGGTCCGGCCCTCCCGCCGAAGGCCAGGAAGGCGCCGCTGGCGCTCGCCTGGCAGCGATTGCGGCGGCCTCAGATGCATTCACCGACGCAGTTCCTGACGTCGAGGCGCTTCTCGCCATCGTCGCCGAGCAGATTTCGCGTACAACCGGGGATTTCTGCTCCGTTGTCCTGCTCTCGCCAGATGGCGCCACGATCGAGCCCGTCGCGGCCTACCATCCCGATCCTGATCTGCTGCGGGATGCGAGCAGCATGCTCGGCGTCACCATAGAGCTCGACGCCTCCGGGCCCTGGAAAACTGTGCTGGGGGAGCGGCGCACTCTGGTCATCGCAATCGATCCCGATCATCTTCCAGAGAACATCGCCCCTCACCAGGCGCGCCACATTCAGAAGTGGCGGATCCGTCAGGCGGCGATGATTCCGATGGTCGCCCAGGACAGAGTGGTGGGCGGACTCAATCTCAATCGACTGGAAGGGAGTGCCCCGCTCGGTAAAGCGGACGTCGACCTCCTGGAAGGTCTCGCGACCCGGGCAGGCCGGGCAATCGCCACCGCGCAGCTGATGCGAGACCAGAAGCTGACCGCGAGCGAGTTGGAGAAAAAGGTTGCCGAACGTACGAGGGAGATGACGGCGGCCAATCAATTCTTGGACTCGGTCATCGAGAACATCCCCAACATGATTTTTGTCAAGGACGCCAAGGACCTTCGATTCGTGCGCTTCAACGCCGCGGGAGAGGAGCTGCTCGGCTTTGCTCGCGAACAGCTGATAGGTAAGAACGACTTCGACTTCTTCCCCGCCGACGAGGCTGAGAGCTTCACGTCTGCGGACAGAGAGACGCTCCAAAGCCGGCGTCTTCTTGACATTCCCGAGGAGACCATCCAGACCCACGCCAAGGGGGCCCGGATCCTGCACACGAGGAAGATTCCGATTCTGGACGCCACCGGCGAACCGGCCTTTCTGCTGGGAATCTCGGAAGACATCACCGAAGATCGCCAAGCGCAAGAGGCGTTGGCCATCGCCCAGCAAGAGGCAATGCGAGCAAACCAGGCAAAGAGTGAGTTCCTCGCCAACATGAGCCACGAGCTCCGCACCCCTCTGAATGCGATCCTCGGATTTGCGGAGCTTCTCATCGACGACACGACAGGCAGGTACGCGGAATCGGTGCGCCGCCGCTTTTTGGACCAGATTCACAGCAGCGGCCAGCACCTGCTTCAGCTCATCAACGACATCCTTGACCTCTCGAAGGTTGAGGCCGGCCAGATCGAGCTCCATCTAGGGCCGGTCGAGCTCGGGACGGTCATCGACGATGTGCTGACCACTGTCGAGCCGCTGGCTCGGCACAAGTCGATAGAGCTAACGACCGAGCTGGAACCCGTGATCCCGCTCATAGCGGACGCGGCCAAAGTCAAGCAGATGCTGCTGAACCTGGTCTCCAACGCCATCAAATTCACGCCGAGCGGGGGTGGCATCGAGATTGCGGTGCGACGTGTCGAAATGTGGGTCGAGATAGCTGTGACCGACACCGGCATCGGGATCGCGAAGGATGACCTGAGCCACCTCTTCACAGAGTTCCATCAGGTGGATGCGGGCCCGGGGCGGCAACAGGAAGGAACCGGTCTTGGCCTCGTCCTGACGAAGCGCTTCGCAGAATTGCACCGCGGATCGGTCAGCGTCGAGAGCGTCGTAGGCCAGGGCAGCACCTTCACGCTTCGGCTTCCACTCGAGGCGCAGGGCCCCGGCCTGCATCTTCCATCGGAGCTCGCACCACGGCGACCCGACGCGGCGGACCTGACGCGGCCTTTGGTGCTGGTCGTCGATGACAACCCGGCAGCGGCGGAGATCCTGGCGCGTCATCTGGACGCGGGCGGATTCCGAATGGAGCTTGCGCGAACGGGGACCGACGCGTTGAGTCTGGCCCGCCGGCTGAGGCCGGCCGCAATCACCCTGGACATACTGCTGCCTGAGATCGATGGTTGGGAGGTTCTGACTCGGCTCAAGGCCGACGAGGCCACACGGAACATTCCCGTTGTCGTGGTCTCAGTGATCGACAAACCGGCGCTGGGCCGGGCCCTTGGTGCGATTGACTACTTCGTCAAGCCGGTGGACGGGAAGGCCCTCCTGTCCCGTTTGGGCCAGTACACATTTACGTCCAGGGTGAAGGACGAAGCGGTTCGAGTGCTGGTAATCGATGACGAGCGTGCCAACCTGGATCTGGTCGAAACCCTGCTCAAACCAGCCGGCTTCGGCGTGCTCAGGGCCAACGGCGGTCGGGAGGGGATTGACATGGCGAAATCTCAGCTGCCGAACCTGATCCTGCTCGACCTGATGATGCCCGAGGTAACCGGATTCGACGTGGTGGAGGCGCTGCGTGCTGAAGAGGCGACGCGGTCGATTCCCATCATGGTCCTGACAGCCAAGGGGCTCACCGACGATGACAAGCGGGCGCTCAACGGTCAGGTGGCGGCGATTTTTCACCGCGACTCGGTCGCCGGCACCGAGTTGACCAATTGGCTCAAAGGCATCGTCGCCAAAAGGCAGGGCTCGTGATGGCCGGCGTGGGAGACAGAGAGGACCTTCGGTCCCGCGGCGTCATTTACTCCTGATAAGGCCCAGAGCCCGCCAACCCGGCGTGAATGCGGTCCGTTGAGCAGCCGTCCGCGGTGTTGCTTGTCTCGACTACCTCGAGGGTGCACTCTCAGCAGCAGAGGACAGACGCCGCTTCGAGGATCACATCGCGGGATGCGATGGCTGCACTGCATACCTGGAGCAGTTGAGAACAACGATGAACCTCGCCGGCAAGATGGGCGTCGAGGTCGTTCCTCTAGCCCTCGAGGCCGAGTTGCTCATGGCCTTCCGAGACTGGAGACGTCGAGCCTGACGATCGCGTGTGCTGTCGACCTCGGCGAAGGCTTGGACCTAAATGATCAAGATCCTTATGCCCCACGTATGTCAGGTAGTGGACCAGTCCAGCGCTCTGCCCTTGACCGATCGCCAGCTCGAGATCCTCACACTCGTCGCCCTCGGCTTTTCGGAGAAGGAGGTGGCCGTTCGCCTCGGCATCAGCTTCCGAACCGCCCGTAACCACGTGACCAATGTGTATGAGCGCCTCGGCCTCCATCGCCGCTCGGAGGCGGTCATGATTGCCGTCCGTCACGGGCTTATCCAGGTTTGAACCAGGAACCTAACCTCCTACCAGCCGTCTGGGTCGAGGCGAAGGGTCACGTCGTTACCGCGGATCCTGGCGGTTGCGGTGCCATCGATCTGGTTGATGACGATGCTCACGAGGGGACTCTCCATCGGAAGGAGCCGCGATCGATCCGACACCACACCGGCGATTCGCAACTGATCCCCAACGGTCTGTACCTCGGTGACGCTGATCAAGCGCGTCAGTCCGGGATAGGCAACGTTTGAAGTCGCACCAGGTTGGCCGGCGTAGATCGTCGACGTAAGCTTTCCCGTCCCCGCTTTGGGATCCACCCAGCCTTCGAGCACGTGGGTGGCCATGCTCGGCAGTGGCTTGGCAGGCATGCCCGCCTCTGCCCGAATGGCGACAGATGAACGGGAACGGAACAGGAATGCGCTCGCCGAGGGCAGGGTCGCCGCCGCCGCGACACCTCCGCTCAGACCGACCAGCTTCATGAAATTCCGGCGCTCGATTCGTTTCATCTGACGTTCTCCTAGTGGGGAGTGCCCAGGAAAGGAAAGGCTGGAAGGTAGTCGGAGTGTGGGCCCACCAAGTCCGTCGTGACGGCTCCCTTGCTGACGAGGTTCAGCTCGATATCGATTACGTCGTCAGTCAGCTGGCGGCCATTCAAGAAGCCGGCAGTACTCGAGTAGTCAAAAGTGAGGATGTCCGGAAGCAGGATGTCCGCGATGCCGGTGGCGGTTGTGGGGTCATAACCAAAGCCCTCGAGTGTGCCAACGAAGCTCGCGAGGAACAATCCGCGCTGATCGGCCGGCTGCGTGCCGTTAAAGGTGATCTTGTCATTGCCGTGGTTGAAGACGGTGTTGATCGCCGGCCGTCCCATCTGGTCAACCTGAACCAAGCGCTTGGGCTGAAGCGTTGCGGGGACTAACGTATGCGCCCAGACGCCAACCTGGGGGCTCGGGCCGAGTGCACGATTGGGCACCTCGAGAACCATCCCAAACACGTTCAGGTCCTTGAAGAAATCGACACCGGTAAATGCGAAACCATGCAGGAAGCCGACCAGGTCGAAGAAAAAGGGGTCGCTGCGGAGTCCTGCGAAGAATCGATAGTCGCCACTGGTCGTTACTTTCGGCTCCGACCCAAACGACACTGGCGCCTCGTCAATAACGTCCTCATCATCTTCGTCTCCGCCGTCAGATCCATTGGAACGAGCCAGGCGTTGGACGTTCGCGAACTGGTGCCCGTCTTCCTTCTTCGAGAATCGGATCGAGAACTTGACATCGGGCTGCGCGTCCGCGTTGTTGTCGATCAGCAGCTCATAACGCGCGTCATGTCGAAATTCATCGGCATGTGTGGGAGCCAACGGATTGACGTTGAGAATGAGAATCGATTTGTTGATATCGCCTGGCTTTTGGAAGGCGTAAATGTCGGTGATGTCCACACGGGCGTCCATCGCCGGCGATGTCAGGTTCGGAGAATCGAGATGGTCGGCCATGCTTCTCCTTGCTCGTAAAGCGGTTCGCGATCGCAGCTCCCGGCACCCGCCACGCGACTGAGCCGAGTGCGCGGACGCACTGCGGTCACAGTAGCCACGCTCTGTTCCGTCCGCCATAGAGCATTTGCTCCATAGCGCTACTCATCTGGTTTTCAGCTCGTCGGGTCGATTCTCCCGAAGAGTCCGTGCGACTCGCCATCGAGCCCGGCGGTGAAGAAGAGCGCGTTCGTCGGCCCGGAGTTCGTACTGCCGGAGCCGAAGGCGATGGCCCAAAGCCCGTCGATCACGAGGGGTCGGTTGTCCGGTCCGCGAAGCTGGTCGAGGAATTCGCCGGTCACCGGGTCGATCACATTGATGCGGCCGTCCCCGAAGTTGCCGACCAACAGGTCGCCCGAGAAGCGCCCGAAGGTGGAGGGAGCGATCGCGACGCCCCACGGAGAGTTGAGCCGGCCGCGCGTGGCGGCTCGTCTGACCAGGTTGCCGTTCGTGTCGAAGATGTCGACGAATCCGTTGGACGGACCGGCGACGTCGTCATGCAGCGTTGCATCCTGCTTGGCGTAAGTCACGTAGAGCTCACCGCCGAGGTTCGCGATGCCGAACGGGGCGAACCCGCTCTTGATGTCGGGATCCGAGAATGAGCCTGCCAGCGTCGCGTGGTGGAAGTTCGTGTCGAAGGCGTCAACGCTTCCGGCCCTGAAGTTGGCCGCGTACAGGAACGTGCCCTGGCTGTTTGAGCCGATGGCAAGGCCTTTGTAGACGGCGGACGAAGACGGGTTCACCACGGTCACAGCAGTGGTCAGCGGTATGTCCCAGGCGACGATGCTTCCGTCCTCCGTCGCGAAGATGAACCGGCCATGCCGGGCCACCCCGCTGCAGTCGCTGAAGTTGAAAGAGCCCGTGCCGTCAAATGCGATTCCGGTGGGCGTGCCCGTCCCAGTGCATGCCGTCATCGGGATGTTGACGGGATTGAAAGGCGCCGCCAATCGCGAGCCGTCCGCCTTGAGCAGGGTGCTCAGGCCCACGCCGTTGTCGGACGTCCACCACGGCGTCGTGGGTCCGCGCACGAGCCCCCACGGATTCACCAGGCTCGAGTCCGTTAGCGGAGCGCGACCGGGTATGTCGGAGGCAAGGTCTGTTTCGACGTAGCCCCCTGCCCCTGCCGCCGCCGGCGTCGCCGCCAGTGCGAACGCGAGGCAAAGCCCCGCGAGCGCCGTGATCGTCTTTCTTCCGCTAGAGCGCAGCCACGCCATCAGCAGTTTCCCCCTACCAGAGCAGCCTTACGAAAACCAGCTTTCTTCTACGACGCGCGTGCGCGGCGTGCAAATAACAGCTTCGCTACCCTCGGCCGGCGATCAAGCCGTGCGACGGCTCACCAGCGCCCGATGTGGAACATCTCCTCCTGATGGCGCGTGTCGCGCCACGTCCAACACTCGCCTGAGCACCTCATCAGGTATCGGCTTCTGTTCAAACTTTCGCACCATTCGGCGGCGGCGTATCGCGTCCGGAAACTCCATGCCAGTACCCTAGCTCGTCATCCGGTGTCCCCCCGACCACCGGATCCCGACCAAATAGCCCGTCAGCCAAGATCCAACTGATCGGCTATTGGCGTTCGGTCACGTGGCCTGGCTAGGATGCAAGGACCGCGCCGGTGTGGGCGCGGGGCAGAAAGGCTGGACGCGAAGGGAGATGGATCGAATGAGAAAGTGGCTCTTCACGCTTACCGCGGTCCTCGCGCTGGGGACGGTGACGGTCTCGGCCTCGGCGCCGACCGTCGGCCCGATCGTCAACGTCACGAACAGCCAGTTCGCCGGCAATGAGGAGTCCCTCGGCATGGACTCCACGGGCAACGTCCTCGCCGCCGCCTGGAACGACTGGCACTTCAACGACGGCTGCGGCTTCTCCTACTCCACCAACGGCGGCTCCACCTGGGCGCCCGAATCCTTTGCGCCCTTCACCTCCTTCACCAACGACCCCAACCTGCCCGGTGCCGGGACGTTCCCGATCGCCGGCGACCCCGTCGTGGTCTGGAATCCGAAGTTCAGCACCTTCGACGTCGTCTGCCAGGCCTTCGGCCTCAGCGCCCACCAGATCAACCTGCTCGCCACCACCTTCGACCCCGCCAAGGCGAACGCACAGGCGAACCAGAACTTCAGCTACGGCACGCAGGTCGGTGGCGCGCCCGCCTGGACGGGACTCGTCCCCATCACCATTGGCACCTCGAACGGCTCCCAGAAGGGATCCAACGGCAAGTTCCCCGACCACGAGGCCGGCACGGTCGACACCGGCACCGGACCCGGCCACCATTTCGGCCGCCTCTACATCGCCTGGGCCGAGTTCAACGGCCTCGGCCGCTCGCCCATCGACCTCGGATATTCAGACAACAACGGCGCCTCCTGGACCGGCCCCATTCGCGTCAGCGACGCCGGCCACCAGTTCGACCAGGACGCGACCCCGCGCGTCGGCCCCGACGGCGCCGTGTACGTCAGCTTCATCAACGGCCCCAACGAGAAGAG
This sequence comes from Chloroflexota bacterium, assembly GCA_005879985.1. Taxonomy (GTDB): domain Bacteria; phylum Chloroflexota; class Dormibacteria; order Dormibacterales; family Dormibacteraceae; genus CF-118. Next base: position 7,914 of record VBIA01000155.1, read on the forward strand.
CCTGAAGGGCAACGCCGCCCTCATCGCTAAGTCAACGGACGGTGGCAACACCTGGAGCCAGAGCTTCACCGCCGCGCCGATACCGAAGCCCAGCGCCAGCATCCCCAACGTTCTCTACCGCGGCGGCACCAACGTCACCAGCACGGTCGACCAGCGCACCGGCAACGTCGTGCTCGTCTTCGACGACGCCACCACCGGCGCGCTCAACGAGTATTCGGTGCACACGCTTGCGCCCGGAAACCTGAGCGGGTGGTCGGCGCCAGTCCGCATCAAGGCCACGAGCTCGACGCAGTTCTTCCCCTGGCTCAGCTCCGCGCCTAATGGAAGAGTCGACCTCGTCTACTACGACCGTGCCTGCGATTCGAACGACGTGCTCGTGTGCGTCACGCTTTCCTCGACCAGCGACGACGGCGCCACCTGGTCCAGCGTCGCCATCACCAGCACCGGCTTCGACGGCGACAAGTTCCAGGCCTGCGTTCAGTTCGTCGATCCGCCCAACTGCGGTGTCTTCTTCCTCGGTGATTACATCGCCGTCGCGTCGACCAACAAGGGCGCGCACGCGATGTGGACCGGCGACGGCCCGCAGGCGATGGACGTCTTCAATGCGACCGTGTCGTTCTAGGTCAAGAACCGGCGGCGCTCGAAATTCATCGGCGCCGCCGGTCTTCAGTGCACGTCAGGCGGCGGCGAACCGCCGGCCGACCTCGCCCGCGATCGGCAGCTTCTTCTTGTAGACCGTGTTGTTGCTCGCGGACATGATCTTCGTGTCAAAGGCCATCTGGATGACCATGGTGGCGAACGCCTTCGACATGAACGTGAGCACTGTCGGATCGTTGTTGCTCAGGTTGTCGCACCAGCGGAACGGGTTGTCGACACAACCTCCATCGAAGCTCGGAACGTTGCCTTCGTAGTTGCCCACGAAGCCGCCGAAGAGGTCGACCTCGTGCTGGCTCTTGCAGCAGTCCTGTCCGGTCAACAGGCCGCTGGCCGGAATGCCGACGTTGTTGAAGCTGATAGCGTCGGTGCCGCCCGGCGACAGGAACTCGTGGTTGAGTCCGACCGAGTCGAAGTAGGCGACCCCCTGGTCGCGCGCGATGGTCGACGCCTTGTACACACGGTTCGGGAACGTGTTGCTGACGGTGCCGCCGAAGAAGTCGGGCGCTGCAGGGTCGAGGACCCCGATGATGTAGTTCGGCGTGGCCGTGACGTCGGCATCGAGGTCATAGCCGATGTGGCTCAAATCATTCGAGCTGAGGTTGTTGACATAGAAGGTCGAGCCCAGAAGGCCCAGCTCCTCGCCGCCAAACCAGATGAACCGCAGCTTGTTCGTTGTGTTTACGTTCTTCAGCATCTGGGCGATGTCCAGGATCGTCGCGGAGCCCGACGCGTTGTCGAGCATGCCCGCTCCGTAGATCGCGTCAAGGTGCGCGTCGACGACCAGGACATGGTTCGGGTCGCCACCCTTTGATTCCGCGATGACGTTGTAGTCAGGAGCGTTCTGCTGGACGACCGCTGGGATGTTGAGGCTCATCATCGGCGGGGTGCCGCCCTGATACTGGTTGTAGAGGTCATGGCCGATGTCGAAAGACGTGAATGCCACCGGAATCGTCGGAATGATCGGGTTGCCGCTGGCGTCAACCAGGCTGCCGGCGAACACGCTGGTGCGCCCCGGGTTGCCCTCGTTGAAGATGATGACCCCCGATGCGCCGGCGGCCTGCGCGTTGAGGACCTTCACGCCAAAGAAGCAGCTACCGCGCTGGATCAGGGCGATATGGCCGGGCGCGAAGCCGGAGAAGTCAGCCGCCGTGCAGCCGCTCGACGAGCTCGGTGTTGGCGTCGGCGGGATGATGATCCCGCCCGCCGGCTGAAGTACGGCGTTGGCCGTCGAGCCCGTGCGCTGCCGGGGGTTCCACTCGGAGCTCAACGCGAAGTCGTGAGCCACCGGTGAAGATTCGCTCAGCGTCGGTATGCCATTGTACGCGTAGTAGGTGAAGGTGTACGTCTGGATCGTGACGTTGTATCCGGCGTCGGTCATCACTTGCGCCACGTAATCC
>VBIA01000156.1:0-20008 GCA_005879985.1 Chloroflexota bacterium
TGGAAAGCCAGGTCTTCCTTGCCGGCTCCCTACTCCGCTCCCAGGTGGCGGAGTGGCTCGCGGCCAGCGACCTCTTCGTGCTGCCAAGCCGCTACGAAGGAGGACCGGCGACCGCCCTCATGGAGGCGATGGCATGCGGATGCGCGATCGTCGCGACCAATGTGAGCGGCGTCAACGAGCTCGTGACCGATGAGAGCCTTGGACGCCTGGTCCCGGCGAGGGATTCGGACGCGCTCGCCGCCTCCATCCTCGACCTCCTCGCCGACGCGGGGCTGCGGGGGAAAATGGCGGAGCGGGCTCGCGCCAAGGTGCTCGCGGAGTTCACCATCGAGGCATCGATGCGCAAGACCGAGAACGTGCTGATCGAAGCGCTGCCTACACCACCTCGGCTACTGTCAGCCCGCTAGGCGAAGCGATGTGACGCGAAAGGCGTCACGTAGGGGTTGGCAGGGGCGGAAGGATTCGAACCCTCGGCCCTCGGTTTTGGAGACCGATGCTCTAACCAGACTGAGCTACGCCCCTATCGGCCGAAGCCAAATTCTACCCAGCCAGTACGATCCGGGCATGACCGGCCCCGGATTCCGCATGTTCGGCGCCAAACGGGTGGAACAGCGGGCAAGAAAGGGCGGGTTTGGCGCCAAAAGTGCGCAATAAGGAGGGCTCACTGCGGACGATCTGCCTGTCCTGATCGTCGGCGACGTCCACGGCGACATAGAGCGGCTGTTCCATGCGCTAAAGCCCTACCCAGCGGACGAGTGGCACACCGTCTTCCTCGGTGACCTCGTCGACTACGGAATGTTCGGCGTCGGCGCCCTGCGATTCGCGCACGACCGCCCCAACTCGACCGTCCTCCTCGGCAATCACGAGGTAGCGCTGCTGTGGGCGCTGCGCGACCCGAAGCGACTCGGCTGGTGGATATCGATAGGCGGCCAGCGGCACGACTTCGACGAGATTGCGAGCGACGAAGCGCTGCAAGAATGGCTCCGTGACAGGCCGGCGCTGATGAAACTCCGCGACGGCACGCTGGTGCAGCACTGCGGGCACGACGGCTACTCGCGCTGGCTGGACCAGAACGCGGACCCGATTGAGTCGGTGAATGCGAATGCGAATGAACTGCTGCACAGGGACGGCGAGGCCGAATTGTGGGACGTCCTCAGCGCGAAGAACGTGTTCGCCCAGCAGCAGACGCGGCTACGCGAATATCTGCAGGCAACGCATTGTCGCCGCGTCGTGTTCGGCCACACGCCGCACCGCAGTCGCGAGCCCGAGGTTTATCACGACGGCCTCGCGATCAATTTCGATGGCGCGTTGTCGCGGTCACATCGAAAACATGCAGGCAGGTCGCCGATCAGCGCTTCCGTCGCGCCTCTGAATTTTCTAAGCTAGTCCGTGCATGCCTGAGGTCCTGACTGCCGAGCACCAGCCTGGCAATCTCAAGACCGCCGCGACGCGCGCCACCGGCTCGCCGCTGATTGGGGCCGACCGCATTTCCAGGCGAGTGCACCGTCTCGGCCGCGAGATCTCGTCTACATACGCGGGCATCGACACGCCTCTCGTGCTTGTCGTGATCCTCAAGGGCGGGACAGTTTTCGCTGCGGACCTCATGCGCAGCCTCACCATTCCCGCCGAGCTTGAATTCGTCCGCGCCGCGAGCTACGGCGCGGGCACCTCGAGCCAGGGACGTCCGCTGCGACTCGCCGGCATGGTCGAGGGCACCCTGGTCCGACGCCACGTTCTGCTGGTGGAAGACATCGTCGACTCCGGCCGCACCGCCGCCGTGGTGACCAAGCGCGTGAGCAAGCTCAAGCCCGCGTCGCTGCGCCTCGCCGCCCTGCTGGACAGGCCCGCAAGGCGCGCCGTCGACGTGCACATCGACTTCCGCGGCTTCACGATCCCCGATCGTTTCGTGATCGGCTACGGCCTCGACTACGCGGGGTTGTATCGGGAGCTACCGGCCATCTATTCACTTAGCTAGTACCTCCCCCCACCCGACTTGGGCTCGCAACGCGAGCCGAGTCGACCTCCCCACACGGTGGGGAGGGAGCTGCCGGCGATCTACTCCCTGAGCTAAGCGGCCGGCCGGCAGACCTTGCACGGGCGAAAGCCCGCCGCCTTCGCCTCGTCCACGTCGTGCAGCCACACCACGTTGCGCTCGTGCGCGCGGCGCGCGTGGTGGCACGTGGGGTAGCAGTAGACGCCCGTCGTCTTCACACCCTGGTAGCGCACGCCCGCGCGCGCCAGCTCCGCGAGCTGCTGCACCCGCACTCCCTCGAGACTCAGGATCGCTTTCTTCGCTTCCGGCCCGCCGCCACCGTAGTTGCCGATGACACCATCCGCGCGCACAACGCGATGGCACGGAATGAAATAAGGAATCGGATTGTTCGCCAGCGCGGTGCCGACCGCGCGCACCGCGGACGGATGCCCGATCTCCCGCGCCACCCAGCTGTACGGTCGCACCTGGCCGTAAGGAATCTCACGCGCCTTGCGCAGCACGGCCTGCTCGAACTCGGTGAGTCCGCGGAGGTCGAAACGCAGAGTCCGCTTGCCGCTCAGCTCGTCGCTGATGCGCTGCGCCATCTCGGCCGAAGGCATCCCCGGCCGCAGAGGCCGGCGCCCAACCTCGGCGCGGAAGTATTCCTCGAACTCGTGTGCGGAGCGCGAGCGCGCCGCCGCCGACACGCCGTTGCGATTCCACGCCACGAACACGGCTCCGATCACCGTGTCGAACCGCGCGTACTCGTCGGCGAGGCCGGCCTCGGCCAGCACCCGCTCCGCCAGCCCGGCCGGCGCCTTCACCTCGCCGAGCCTCTTCAGGTCAGCTGTCGAAACGCTCATCGTTCTCACCTCTCAGAAGTCGCAAACCTCGATGCACGTTGGATTTGACTGTGCCCACGGGCTGCCCAAGCACCTCCGCAGCCTCCGCGTACGAAAGGTCCTGCACGCAGCGAAGCACGACCGCCTCGCGATACCGCTCGGGTAAGCAGGCAAGGGCTGCCGCCACGCCAGCCAGCTCCAGCCGCTGCAGGGCCCTCGTCTCCGGGCCCGGAGCTGCGTCCTGCTCGCTGCCGTTCAGCTCGACCAGCCGCGGACCCGGCCGCCGGTAGCGGTTGCGGGCCACGTTGACGGCGATCCGGTGCAGCCACGCCCGCTGCTTCAGCTCGCGCACGCGCTCCGGCGGATACCGAACCAGCGCCCGGTAGGCGCGCAGCAGCGTGTCCTGCGCGACCTCCTCGGCATCGTGCCGGTTGCCTGTCAGGGCGTAGCCGAGCGCATAGAGTCGATCCTGGTGGTCGTGCACCATGCGCTCAAAGACGTGCTCCACGCCATCCATCGCTCTCTCTTAACACGTACAGGGCGGCCCGGGTTGCAAGAGATCGGAACCGCGCCCCGGCCCGGTTTGTAGTACTTCCGATCCGATGGAGGGCCGTCCAGCGGACGAAGTCGAATTGCTCGCTCGCGCACAGCGCGGGGATCAGGGCGCCTTTGAGGAGATTGTGCAGCGATACCAGCAGGTCGCGTTCCGAGTCGCCTACGTGATCACCGGATCCGCCGCCGAGGCGGAGGACGCCGCGCAGGAGGGCATGTTCAAGGCCTACCGAGCCCTGCACACGTTCCGGACCGGCGCCGAGCCGCGGCCGTGGCTGCTGCGCATCGTGGCCAACGAGGCGCGCAATCGCGCCCGTTCGGCCGGCCGCCGCAACCAGTTGCAGCTGCGGCTGGCGGAGGACTTCCGCCCGGGGGATGCGGCCCCATCCCCCGAGGCGGCGGCCCTGGCCGCGGATGAGCAGCGGCGGCTCCTGGCCCTCGTCAACGACCTCAGCGACGACGACCGCCTGGTGATCACGAGCAGGTACCTGCTCCAGCTAAGCGGCGACGAGACCGCCGCCGCGCTCGGGATTCCTGAAGGAACCGTAAAGTCGCGGCTCTCTCGGGCGCTGGACCGGCTGCGAGCTCGGGTCGGGGACAAGACGAGTGGCTGACCTGGAAGAGCAGCTCGCGGCCCTGGCCGCCGGCATTGAATGGCCGCCGACACCGCGGCTGAGCATCGCGATCGCGCGAAAAACCCAGCCGGCGCGCAGCGCTTGGAGCCGGCCTCGATGGGCCCTTGCCGCCGTGGCCGTGTTGACGATCGTCGCCACGCTGCTGGCCTACACACCGACGCGCACCGCGATCGCGGACTGGGTGAACCTCCACACCAATCTGCGCCACACGACAGCGCTGCCGACCCCGTCACCGCTCCCATCCGGGACGCTCGGTTCGAACCTCGGCTTGGGCACCCGGACCACGCTGGAGGCGGCACAGAGCGCGGTCGGCTGGCAGGTGCTGGTGCCCGCTCAGCTGGGCACGCCCGACGCGGTTTATCTCCTGATGCCCCCTGCCGGCCCAAGCCAGGGCGAGGTGACGCTGGTCTATGGCCCCCGCCCAGGCATCGCGACCGCAAGTGAGACCGGTGTCGGCGTGCTGGTGACGGAGGCACGGGGCAGCGTCAACGAGCAGTTCTTCGAAAAGACGGCCGGTCCCGACACGACAGTCGAGTCTGTTTCAGTCGACGGTCACGACGGTTGGTGGATCTCCGGCAAGCCTCACATGTTCGTGTTCGTAGACTCGAACAACGAGCCTCGCTTCGAGACGCTGCGCCTGGCCACCAACACGCTGGTGATCGACGACGGCGGAACGATCGTGCGGATCGAGGGCCACATGACCAAGGAGCAAGCCCTGCAGGTCGCGGGAACACTCGCCTGAACCAACAACCGCCGGCCGGTGTATGGAGGCTGAGGTGATGGCGATGCGAATCCGGCTGATGGCTTTGGTGGCATTGATCCTTGTGTCCGCCTGCGGACGTGTTTCGAGCGCGGCACCCACCGGCAACTACCGTCTCTACGAGGCGGCGGCGCGGCCGGACGCCCCGATCGTCGCGCTCATCGACACGCGGTCTCGCGCAGCGCACGACCAGCTGCCGCTCGGCACGCCGTCGGCCGACTGGAAGCACTACTACGCGGTCAGGTCCGGCAGCCTGCTCGACATCGACCCCGCCACCGGGGCGACCAGCACTCGCGTCGGGCTGCCCGGTGACTACATGCTCCCGCCGGCCACCAACAGCGGCATCCCGGGCGGCCTGTCGCAAGGCGGGCGCTGGCTGGTGCTGCAGAGATTCGACCGCCAGGCGCAGACCCTGCCCAGCAAGTCGCACTTCTTGATATTTGACACATCAGGCATGGACGTCAGGCGAAGCATCGACCTGGACGGCTACTTCCAGTTCGACGCCATCAGCAACGACGGGGAGCGACTGTTCCTCATCCAGTACATCAACAGCAGCGACTACCACGTCCGGGTCTACTCAGTCAGCGGCGGAGCGCTCGACCCGAACTTCGTAGTCGACAAGGACGACGGGGCGGCCGCGATGAACGGGCTCAAGCTCAGCGGCGTGGCCTCTCACGACGGTCAGTGGCTGTTCAGCGTCTACGGACGGGCCAATCAGGGCGCTTTCATCCACGCGCTGAACCTGGACGCCGGGTTCGCGGTCTGCCTCGACCTGCCCGGCAACGGTTACTCAGACACCGACCGGTCGTCGCTCGACTGGTCATTGGCCCTCAGCCCGGACGGCAATCACCTTTACGCCACCAACCCGGCGCTTGGCGTCGTGACCGCGATCCTCCTCAAGGACTACCCAACGGTTGGCCGGACAGTGCACGTGGGCGAGCGTTCGCATGTCTGGCCCGCGGGCTCGGTCGTCAGCGGCGACGGCCAGACTCTTGTGATCGCCGGCTCCACCGGCGTCGTGTGGCTCGACGCGACCACGCTGACTCAGAAGCGCCAGGCCCTCGACTCGTGGACGGTGCGCAGCCTGGCCCTGAGCCCGGACGGCGCGACGCTTTACGCCGTGAACGATCTCGGCGCGGTCGCGGAGGTTTCGATGGCCGGCGGTTCGGTGACGACGACGTTCGACCCGAACATCGCTCACCCGATCGCGCTCATGCGCGTGGAGGCTCTGGCTTAGCCTTTTCTTCGTAACCGCGGCAGCGGAGCACGGGCAATCGCGGGTAGCGCGGAAAGGACGGGTCGGTCCGTGAGCGCTCGCACATCCAGAACGTGCCGCGCGCGCCAGGAACCTGGCGCGAATGCCTGCAGGACTCGCACAACCCTACTTCCATTGGCTCCAATCATCGTGCCGTGCCTCATGACCAGACATACGTTGGCCGGGGCGCGTCAGATCATCGGCAGCGGCCGGTCAGCTTTTTGTAAGGCCCTTGAGCGCGGTCGTGAGCCGCTCCAGCGACGAACCGACGCCGTATCGCTTGGCGATCTCCTCGACGACCTCCGGCTCGGCCGGGTACCTGGCGCGGCGGCCCTTCGGCATGGCGAGCTTGAGGTCGGAGCGCGGCGGGACGACCTTCTGGGCGTTGGCCAGGTAGGCTGCGTCGGCCGGGCCGAATATGCCCGCCTCGAGCATGCCCTGCACCGATTTGTACTTCTTGACCAGGTCGGCCGCCTTCTTCGGACCGACCCCTGCCACGCCGGGCAGCCCGTCGGAAGGATCGCCGCGCAGGATCGCGAAGTCTGAGTAGGCGGTGCCAGGGATTCCGTAGCGCTTCTTCACCTCAGCCTCGTCGACCACCGCAAGGCCGGCCTTCTCCGGGTACAGCACGACGACATCCTTGTCGCGTACCTGGCTGAAGAGGTCGCGGTCGCCGCTCCAGATCTCGACCGGCCCCTCCACCTTCGGGATCAGCGAAGCGATGATGTCCTCGGCCTCGTAGTCATCGAGCCCGATCACGTCCACGCCCACCGCGGTCAGCGCCGCCATGATCACCGGCATCTGGGGAATAAGCGCGGGCGGCACCGGCTCGGCCACGCGGTGCACCTTGTAGCCGGGTATCAGCTGCACCCGCCAGTCCGGCCGCCAGTCCTCGTCGGTGGTCAGTGCCACGCGACGCGGCTTGCGGTCGGTGATGGTGCTCGCCATGCGGTCGAGCGTTCCGCGAACCGCGTTGATCAGGAATCCATTCGGGGCTTTGAAGGTCTGCGGCACGCCGTAGAACGAGCGGAAGATCAGGCTCGATCCGTCGAACAGCAGCCACTCAGGGTTCCCCGCCAAAGCCGAAACATGTTACGGCCCGCCGGTAGGATGGATCGGATGCTCAAGGTGCTGGCCGCATACGCGGCCGGCGTGGTGTGCCTGGCGGGCTGCGCCAGCACGATCGCACTCCCCACGACGTCGGCCAGCAGCGTGCCCAGCGCCAACTCGCCGGCGGCCGATGTCCGGGCCCGCATGGCGCTGGTCATGGGGGAGCAGACGTACGTGGTCGCCAAGCTCACCGTCGCGGCCGCGATAGGCCGCAAGGATGAGTTCGGCTCCTATGCAGATCTCCTCGCCGCCAACGGCGTCGAGCTGAACGGCGTCCTGAGCAAGGCGGTGGGCGAGACCGCGGGCCAGAGGTTCGTGCAGTCGTGGACGCGGGGCAACAGCTTCTTTGTCGACTATATGGTCGCCGTCACCACGCGCCAGCAGGACCTGGCCGACGCGGCGATGATGAACCTGAATACCGAGTACGTGCCGCAGATGGCGCAGAGCTTGAGCACGCCGCTGAACATCTCGACGAGCTCGGCGAACCGCATGCTGACCGACCAGGTGACCACGATCAAACAGTTCATCGACGACGCCGCGGCCGGCACGCCGTCTGCCTTCTACGCAGACGTGCGTGCGGCTTACGCGAAGTCCACCGCGATGGGCGGATCGATCGCCGAGGCAACCGTCTGGAAGTTTCCCGACAAGTATCCCGGCGACGCCACGGCGCAGGGTTCAAAGACGAGGGCGCAGCTCGATGCGCTCCTGCAGGAGCACGCGTTCCTGCTCAGCATGACCACCGACGCCGCCTCGAGCGGCGCCACGGCCGAGGCCGGGGCCGCCACGAGCTCGCTGCAGGCGAATGCCCAGGACCTGTCGCACGCGATCGCGTCGATCTTCGGCTCACAGGCGGGGACGCGGGCGGCTCAGCTGTGGAGCGACCAAGACAAGTCCTTCGTCGCGTACGCGTCGGCTGCCGACGACACGACGAAGTCGACAGCTCTCAACGCGCTGAACCAGACCTCGACGCCGGCATTGACCGAGTTTCTCAACGGGCTGCACGTGACCGCCGACGTGGCCTCGGTGGCCCACCAGACGATCGGCGTCATCGATGACCAGCGCGCGAAGTCCTACAGCGTCCTTGCAGCGGAAGACCGGCAGTCGGCGGCGCTGCTGGTATCGATCGGCGACGTGATGATGGGAGCGTCCGGCTAATCGAGCGCTGAGGAGATGATCTCCAGCGCGGTCGCCGCCTCGTCGCGGTCGATCACGAGCGGTGGGCAGATGCGAACCGCGCGGGTGCCGGCCGTAAGCAGAAGCAGCCCTCGCTCGAACGCCGACTGCACGAGCGCCGCCGCCTGGTCGGCGGTCCGGAACTCGATCGCGAGCATCAGACCCAGCCCGCGCACGTCGCTGATCTCGTTGTGGGTCGCGGCGATCTCGCGGAGCCCATCCTTGAGCTGCTCGCCCACCTTGGCCGCGTTCTCCATCAGGCCCTCTTCGAGGAGGTCGAGCGTCACGAGGCCGGCGGCGCAGGCGACCGGGTTGCCGCCGAAGGTGCTGCCGTGCGAGCCAGGCGGCCAGCTCATCTGCTCGGCGCGCGCGATGAACGCGCCCAGGGGCAGGCCTGACGCAATGCCTTTGGCCAGGCAGACGATGTCGGGCTCGACGTCCCAGTGCTCGACCGCCAGCAGGTGGCCCGTTCGCCCCATGCCGCTCTGGACCTCGTCGGCGACGAGCAGGATGCCGTGCTTATGCGTGAGCTCGCGCAGCCGGGGCAGGAAGTCGTCGGGGGGCACCAGGTAGCCGCCCTCGCCCTGGATCGGCTCCACGAACACCGCAGCGACACTTTCGGGCGGCGCGACCGTGGCGAACAGTTCCTCGAGGCGCGTGATCGACTCGTCGGTGGTCACGCCGCGCGCGCCCGACGGGAACGGCGCGTGGAAAACCGGGCCGAGGAGCGGTGCGAAGCGCCGCCGCTGGCTCGCCTTGGACGCCGTCAGAGAGAGGGCGCCAAACGTGCGCCCGTGGAAGGCGCCGATGAAGGCGATGAAGCTCGGCCGCCCGGTGGCGTAGCGCGCCAGTTTCATCGCGCCCTCGATCGCCTCGGCGCCCGAGTTGGTGAAGAACACACGCGCCGGGATGCCGGGCAGGATCCTGGCTTCCAGTCGCTCGGCCAGCTCGATCTCTGAGCGGTAGTAGAAGTCGGTGCCGGACATGTGGACGAAATTCCGGGCCTGCTTCTCGATGGCCTCCACCACCCGAGGGTGCGAGTGGCCGGTCGTGTTGACCGCGATGCCCGCCGTGAAGTCGAGGAAGACGTTGCCGTCGACGTCAGTCGCCCAGCAGCCCTGGCCGCGGTCCATCACGAAGGGGTAGGCCCTGGTGAAGCTCGGCGACATTGCCTTGGCGTCGCGAGCGATCAGCTCGGCGGCTTTGGGGCCGGGCAGCGGGGTGGTGATCTTGGGCCGGTGGTTGGAATTCACGCCTGTGAAAGTATCAACTTCGGCGGGGCCTCCCGTGGTCGCCTCACAATGGAGTCGTGGCGAAGGCCAAGGCCAGCCGGACTTTCGCGATCCGACCGGCCACCAACGACGACGTCCGGGCGATCGTCGGGATCTACAACTGGGCCGTCAACCAGACCTTCGCGACGATCGACTCGGAGCCTCTCAGTACCGAGGAGGCGGCCGACTGGTGGGAGGCGCACGCCCGGCGCTCGCGCCTAATCGTCGCCACCGACGACAGCGGGGTCATCGGCTGGGCGCGGCTCTTCCCGTGGAAGCAGCGGGGCATCGACGTGGTCGAGGACCTGGTCTACGTCGACCCGGTGCACCACGGCCGGGGAATCGGGCGGGCGCTGCTGACGGAGCTCATCAAGCAGGCGACGGGCCTGGGCTACCGGACGATCGTAGCCACGGTGGCCACCGACAACCGCTCTGGGCTGCAGCTGCACGAAAAGCTACAGAAATCCCTGGTGGGCTAGCGCAGGATCGGTTTCGCGGTTGCGTAGGCGGCCGGATAAACGACGCGCATGTCCTGCACCGCCTGCCACTGGCCGACCACTGCGGCCGCGCGGGTGTTCTGCCCCTGGTCGAGCGTGCCTTCCGCGCCGAACCGCACGCCGCCGCCGTTGATGCTGTCGCCGACCGGAACGTCGACCTTCAACGCCGCCGCGCGGATCGAGTCCGGCGTGATGGCTCCGGAGATGTTGGGCAGCACGTCGTGGAGCAGCGTCCACGCGCCGACGAATCCCGCCACGGCCGGGATGCTCATCGCCGCGTGGTTGTGCCGCTCGTATGAGCTCTCCGCGGCGGCGAGCAGCTTGAGACCGGCGGGCGACAAAGCGGCGGGGCTGATCGTTGCGTCCGGCTTGTCAGCGGCGTAAACGCCAACCGCCTGAGCGCCGAGCCTGCGGCCGAACTCCGGCATGCAGAACGCGGAGCTCGTCCCGACCGCCGCCTTGATGGGAATGTGCCGGCTCTGGATCGCCTGCCAGATCGCGACGCCGTCATCGAGGTAGCTGACATCCCACACAAAATCCGGCCTGTCGTCAGCGATGCGCCCGGTCACGGCGTAAGGATCAAATGCGTTGGGGTTGTAGGCGACCGTGTCGACGACGTTGATGCCCATCTGCTGCGCGAGGGCGAGCTCGCCGCCGCCGACTGACTGGCCGTAGATGTCGTTGACGTGCACGATCACGACGCGCGGCGATGACAAGCCGCTCGCGGGGATCAGCACGTCGTGGGTGAAGGTGACAGCCATTCGCCCCAGCGAGCTGCCGGTCGCGACCGTTCGGAAGACGTACCGGCGCTGGGCTGTGATCGGATCCGCGACCGCACCCGTCTCCCAGTAAATGGTCTTGAGTTTCTCGGCGCGAGCCGACGCCGCGGCCGCCAGCGTGCTGCCGTAGGTGCCGAGGATCGCAGGCACGTGGTCCTGCTGGACGAGCTGATCAACCGCGGCGCTCGCCTGGGCAGGCGTGATCGCGTCGATGATGCGCAGCTGGACACGATGATCGAGCACGCCCTGCGCCTGCGCGAGCTGCAGCGCGGCCTGGGCTCCGCCCAGCTCATCCTTACCACCGGGCGCCTGCGGACCGCTCAGCGGATAGATCGCGCCGATGGTGATCGCCTGCGACGAAGACGAGCCCTGCGAGGAGTCACCGCACGCCGCGACGAGCAGAAGAAAGGTCGCGACGAGAACCGAACGGAGACGCACCGGAGCCAGCTTAAGCGGTCGCGGTCGCCCCCAGCCCGCTGCGTGCATCGGCGAGCTGACCTTCGAGCTTGCGCGCCGACGCGTATCCGTAGTTCACGTAAAGGGCCTTGCCATTCGTGCACATGACCACCGTGGTCGGCAGCGTGTAGACGTGGAAGCTTTCGGCGAGGTCACGCTGCGCGAGGGCGTCCACCTTGTCGATGCGCACCCCGCTCAGCTTCGACAGCGCCGGCTCCTGGTGCGTCCGGCAAACGGTGCAGCCGTCGCCGGTGAAATAGAGGATGTACGGCTCGGTGGACGGCGCGCCTTCGCAGATCAGCGCCGCGCGCCGCGCCCGCGTCGAACGGATCAGCTCGAGGACGGCGGCAGCGAGCACAACAATGCCCGCCACCGCCACCGCCCAGAGCTGTGGGTTCACGCCCTTATGAGTCCTCGCTTGCCAAGCTGGTAGTAGATCTGGCAGCCGAGGCAGTAACCGAACGCGAGGTTGACGAACGCGAGCACCGCCACCAGCAACGCGAGGGCGAGTCCCGCGATCTCGAACGGCAAGAGCAGGACGCTCGCAACGGTGAGGAAGACCCCGCCGAGGCCCTGCGCGAAGTTGTGCGGCTCAGGACGGTCCTGGACCGGACGCGGCTTGACGATGCCGCGAGGCTTCAGGACCTTGAAGTAGAGCCGCTTGAACAGCGCGAGTTGCTGAACGAAGGTGCCCAGCAGCAGCACGATCGCGAGCAGCGGGATGAGCAGCTCCAGCGGCTTGTAGAAGATGCCACCTATGAACGCGACCAGCACCGTGACGATGATGCCCGTCTGGTTCACCTTGAGCGCTGAGTGATCGACTGTCTGCTGGGCGGTCGACATGACTACTTCTCGATGGGAACCCGAATCGAGCTCCCCCACTCGGTCCACGAGCCGTCGTAGTTCTTGACGTCGGGGTAGCCGAGCAGCTCGCGCAGCACGAACCAAGTGTGCGCCGACCGCTCACCGATGCGGCAGTACGCGATCACTTCCTTGTTAGGAGTGACGCCCTTGCCGCCGTAGATCTCCTTCAGCTCGTCGACGGACTTGAAGGTCCCGTCCTCGGCGTTTACAGCCGTCGCCCACGGGATGCTGGCCGCGGTCGGGATGTGACCGCCGCGCTGAGCACCCTCCTGGGGAAGGTTCTCCGGCGCGAGCAGCTCGCCCGAGAACTCCTTCGGCGAGCGGACGTCGACCAGGGCGGCCTTGCCGATCTTCGACTGAACGTGGTCCTTGTAGGCGCGGATGTCTTCGCGTGTCGAACCGTGGAAGTGGTAATGCGTCTGGCCATGGCTCGGAACCTCCGTGCTGTACTCCCGCCCTTCCTTCTCCCATTTGACGCGGCCGCCGTCCACCAGCTGCACCTTGTCGTGGCCGTAGTACTTCAGGGCCCAGTACGCGTAGGCGGCGAACCAGTTGTTGTTGTCGCCGTACAGCACGATGTTCGTGTCGGGCGTGATGCCGCTCTCGCCCAGCAGTTGCGCCAGCGCCTCCTTGCCCGCGATGTCGCGGACGAGCTGGTCCTGGAGATGCTTCTTCCAGTTCCATCCGACAGCACCGCCGATGTGGCCCTTCTCGTAGTTCGACGGGTCGACGTCGACCTCTACGAGACGCAGGCCGTCGTCCTTCGCGTGGTCAGCGACCCACTCGGTGCTGACCAGCGCCTTCGCCGTGGTTGTCGATGAGCTCAATTTTCGAAACCTCCCTGAAATGGCAATGAACCAATGGATTGGTGATGGATCGCGAGCACGGCCGGATGGGCGCGCCTCTTACGGCGCGAGCAAACGGCCGGTCAGCTACAGAAGCAGGCCGGGTGGTAGACCAGTCGCTGAGCAGGCCAGACGAGATCCTGCATGTCGCGTCATTTTAAACAACCCTCGTGCGCCGGCACGAATTCCTCGATTATTGGGACGTTGTCGCAAATAGACCTCATCAAATATCAGGCGCTCGGCAACGACTACCTCGTGCTGGACATGCCCGCGCCGCTCGACCAGGTCGTGCCGCTGCTGCCCGTGATGTGCGACCGCAACCGCGGCCTCGGCTCGGACGGATTGCTGATCTTCGAGCCGTGGTCGATGACCGTTCGCATCTTTAACCCGGACTCGTCCGAGGCGCAGAAGAGCGGCAACGGGCTGCGCATCATCGCCGCGCACGCCGTGCTCGACCACAGCGCCGGCGAGCGGTTCGAGCTGCACACGCAATCAGCCACCAACCACGTCACGATCCTTTCGCAGGACGGCGCCGAGGTCGTCACCGAGATCGACATCGGCCGCCCGTCGTTTCGCGCGGCCGACCTTCCCGCGCGCTTCGAAGGCGAGCCCGACCGCGTGCGCCTGCACACGCCGACCGGCGACGTGGAGGCGATGCTGGTGTCAGTCGGCAACCCGCACTGCGTCGTCTTCGGCCAACCGGTCACGAAGCAGCGCTGCCTCGAGCTCGGCCCAGTGCTCGAGCGCGACGAAGCCTTCCCGGAGCGGACCAACGTGCAGCTTTTCGAAGTCCTTCATCGCGGGCGCGTGCGCATTGAGATCTGGGAGCGCGGTGCCGGTTACACGCTGGCTTCCGGCACCAGCGCGAGCGCGGTCGCGGCCGCGTGCATGCGCGCGGGGCTCGTGGACGATCGCGTGACTGTGGGGATGCCCGGCGGCGAGCTCGCCGTGCGCATGAGCGACGAGGGGACTCTGATCCAGTCGGGGCCTGCGCGTCGCGTCTACCGAGCGCGAGTCGATCTAGCCGACTTTTCCTAACCGCGCCACGGCGTCGGGCAGCTCGGCCAGCCCCGGCAGAACGGCGTTAGCGATGGACGGATCGTCCTTCTCGCCCTGACGGTTGACCCACACTCGCGGGATGCCCAGCTCGTTCGCCGGCGTGATGTCGTGGAAGTAGCTCTGGGCGACGTGAATCCACACCGCCGCCGACGAGCCGAACGTGGACTTGAACAAGTCGAAGTGCGCGTGGTTCGGCTTGTATGCGGACACGTCCTCCGCGGTGACGACCGCATCGAACGCCACGGGCAACCGCCGCTGGGTCTGAGCGATGAGGTCGCGGTCGCAGTTGGTGAGCAGCGCCATCTTCCAGCCGCCCTTCCTCAGCGCACCGAGCGCCGGACCTACGTCGCCGAACGGTGGCCAGTAGGGAATCGTCGATACAAGCGCGGTCGCGTCGTCAGGCTTCAGGTCGAGACCGAGCTGCGTCGCAACGCGCCTGGTGGTCTCGGTGAGGATCGCGCGGTAGCGGCGAAACGGCCCGTCGGACTCGACCTCGGCCTCGAGGTCGATGTAGGCGGCAAGAAAGTCGTTGCCGCGCCCCGGAAACAGCAGCTCGCCTGTGGTGCGGATGCCGTGGCGCCAGTCGATCAGTGTGCCGAAGCAGTCGAACGTGAGCCAGCGGTCCGAGCTCACCCGGCGGTTGGGAGGTACTCCTGGATCGCGTGCGCGAGGTGCTGCATGGTCATCGACTGCAGCCACACCCGGCCGGGCCCGGTCAGCGCGGCCAGGAAGATTCCGTCGCCGCCGAAGAACGCGTTCTTTATGCCCGGGATCGTCGTGATATTGAACTGCACCGACTCCTGGTACATGCCCACGTGTCCCGGGTGCACACGAAGCGTGTTGCCGGGCTGCAGGTCGTACATCACGACCTCGCCGTGCAGCTCCACCCACGCGTGACCCTGGCCCTGCAGCCGCTGCATTCGAAAGCCCGTGCCGCCGAAGATGCCCGCGCCGAGTCGCTGCTGGAAGCCAATGGAGAACTGCACCCCGGGCGTCGCGCACATGAAGCCGTGGCGGTGGACCATGTATCCGTACCCTGGCGCGATCTCCAGCGGGAGGATCTGCCCGGGCAGCTTGGCTGCGAACGCGAGCAGGCCCTGGCCGCCGACCGACGTGTACTCGGTCATGAACAGCGTGCCGCCCGCGACCGCTCGGCCGAGCGCGCCCAGGAAGCCGCCCTGCTGGCCGCCGGCCGTCGTGGATGTCTGCATCTGGATCGCCATCGACATCCAGGACAGCTGGCCGGACTCTGCGAACACCTTCTCGGTCGGCTGCATGTTCAGCTCGAGGACGGGCATCACTGTGCCGACGATCTTCGGGTCCATCGCCCTAACCTCCCGAAAGCAGTGAGCCGACCAGCGAGCTGCTCCCCGACTCGCGGTGAGGCAGGTACTCGGCGATCGCATGAGCAAGATGCGGCATCGACATCGACTGGAGCCACACGCGTCCGGGGCCCGTCAACGTCGCCAGGAAGATGCCGTCGCCGCCGAACAATGCGTTCTTGATGCCGGGGACGGTGGTGATGTTGAACTGCACGCCTTCCTGGTACATGCCGACGTGCCCGGGGTGGACCCGCAGTGTGTTGCCCGGCTGCAGGTCGTAGGTGACGACCTCGCCGTTTAGCTCCACCCAGGCGCTGCCCTGGCCCTGCAGGCGCTGCATGCGAAAGCCGGTGCCGCCGAATACGCCGGCGCCGAGCCTCTGCTGGAAACCGATCGAGAACTGCACGCCCGTGGTCGCGCACATGAAGCCGTGCCTGTGCACGAGGTAGCCGGACGACGGCGTGATCTCCACCGGCAGGATCTGGCCAGGGAGCTTGGCCGAGAAGGTGAGCAGCCCCGGGCCGCCGGCCGACGTGTACTCGGTCATGAAGAGCGTGCCGCCGGCGACCGCCCGCCCGAGGGCGCCGAGGAAACCGCCCTGCTGCCCGCCGGCCGTGGTCGACGTCTGCATCTGGATCGCCATCGACATCCACGACAGCTGGCCGGACTCGGCGAAAACCTTGTCGCCCGGCTGCATGTTCAGCTCGAGGACAGGCAGAACGGTGCCGATGATCTTTGGCTCCATCGCTCCGCGAAACTCTATCTCAGCGACTAGGGCGACTTGTGAACATGCGCAAGCGTCGGGCGGCGAGCCGATTTCGGCGACGGCGCCCGCGAGCAGCTCTCGCAGATCCCGACCACCAGCACCTCTGTGCGCACGGGCTTGAATCGGTGCTGCTCCTCGAGGTGACCTTCGATCGCCGTGACGAGGTCCTCCTCGATATGCAGCACGCCGCCGCACACCTGGCACACGGCATGGTGGTGCTCGCCGCTGGCCAGCTCGTAGTGCGTGGCGCCCTCGCCGAGGTGCGCGGCGTAGATGGCGCCAGATGCGATGAGGGCCTCAAGCCCGCGATAGACCGTGCTGCGCGGGAACGTCGGCTTCGTGCGCCGGAGCTCCTCGGTGATCTGATCGGCCGTGCAGTGGCCGCCCAGCTGGACGATGGCCTGATGGACCATCGAGCGCTGAGCGGTGCGCCGCATGCCGGTCGCGGTCATGCCGGGATCACGTACAGCGACCGGTCCGCCTGCGTTAGCAGCCTGGCGCCATGCGACTCCACCACGACGTCGTCCTCGATGCGGACGCCGCCCCAGCCCTGCATGTAGATGCCCGGCTCGATGGTGCAGACCATCTCCGCCTCGAGGTGAGCTCGCGATCCGGGGTCCAGGCTCGGATCCTCGTGTGCCTCGAGGCCGAGGCCGTGGCCGGTGCGGTGGATGAAGTCATCGCCGTGGCCCGCCCGCTCGATGACGTCGCGCGCGGCGGCGTCCACCGCGCCCGCAGCGGCTCCTGCGCGAACCGCGGCGATGGCCGCGTCGTGAGCGTCGAGCACCACGCGGTGTACCTCCTCTTGCTCACGCGTGGGTTCGCCCGCCACCGCCATGCGCGTGGTGTCGGCGCAGTAACCGTCGACCGCGGCGCCGAAGTCCAGCAGCACCAGGTCGCCGAGCGCCATCCTGACGTCGGCCGGCCGGTGGTGCGGCACGGCGCTGTGCTGGCCGAACTGCACAAGCGGCTCGAACGATAGCGTGGCTCCCGCGCCGCTGATCGCCGCGGTGATCATGTTGGCCACGTCGAGCTCCGACTGGCCGACACGGATCGCGCGCACGACCTCTTCATATGCGCGATCGGTGATCGCGGCCGCGCGGTGCAGCTTCTCGAGCTCCCCTGCGGTCTTGATGCTGCGCATCCGTCTCACCTCGCCGGAGATGTCTGACATGTGGCGCAGCTGCAGCAGCTCAGCCTGCCGCACCGACAGGTGATCCTTCTCCACAGCCACGCGCTCAGCGCCGGTCAGCGCCTCGCGCACCAGCACGTGCGGGTCCTCGCCGTCGCTCCACCCCACAACGCCCACATCCGAGACCGCGCTGACGGCGTGGTCCTTCTCTAGCGCGGGGACGATGAGTGTCGCGCCCTCAGGCCGGATGGTAAGCGCCATCAGACGCTCCATCGGCTCGCTGCGAAAGCCGGTCAGGTACGCGACCGAAACGGGCCGGGTGATGTAGGCGGCGTCGACGCCCTGGCTCGCCATCCATGCCCTGAGACGCTGAAGATGTCCGGTGCCGGCCGCCGTGAAAGCGCCGCTAGTCAATGCCTACTATGCGCACCCGGTAAGAGCCGCTGGGCGTGCTGACCTCGACCTCGTCGCCGACCCGGTGGCCCAGCATCGCCTTGCCCAGCGCCGACTCGTAGCTGACCCGGCCGGACTTGGGATCGGCCTCGGCCGGCCCGACGATGCGGTACATCTCCTCGTCCTCACCACCCTCGCGGAACCGGACGGTGCTGCCCATGCTGACCTGGCCGGGGACGCGGTGCTCGTCGATGAGCACGTGGTTCTTGATGATCGCCTCGAGCTCGTTGATGCGGGCCTCTTTCATGCCCTGTTCGTTCTTGGCCGCGTGGTACTCGAAGTTCTCGGACAGGTCGCCCAGCTCGCGCGCCGCCTTGATCTTGGCCGCGATCTGGGGCCGCCAGACGCGCGTGAGCTCGTCGTGCTCTTTGCGCACGGATTCCAGGCCCTCGGGGGTGATGTGGACGTCTTCAACCATGGAGTCGAGTTTACTGAGCCTTGTATGGGGCCCCCACGAAATCACGGCCTAGCCTCTGATTTCGTGGGGATCTTTCCTATACATTCCGCGCCATGAGAAGGCTCCTGCTCACGATCGCCATGCTGCTGATGGGGATGGCCCTGGTCGGCGGCGCCGCCGCCGCCCTCGTGCCGATGTCGCTGGTGCCGCTCGACCAGGAGGTCGGGACGCACACCTCGGCGGCCGGGGCGGTGCTGGGCATCGGGCTGATGGCCGCCGCGTTCAACCCCTCAGCCAACGTGGCCTGGGTGCGCGCGGGGATTCTGTACGGGCTCGTCGTGCTCGCCTTTGAGGGCGGCTCGTACCTGCTCTGGCGGGAGCCGTTCCACATCGGACCGGTGTTCTTCGGGCTGGCCTTCAGCCTGCTGCTGATCGCGCTGTATCCGCAGCGGAGGGACCTGGTGCCGCACGAGACGCGTGCGGCGAGCAAGACCGCCGCGCCCGCGCCAATGGCTGAGCCGATCACCCCTCACCCTGACCCTCTCCCGCAGGCGGGAGAGGGGAAGCCGGACAAGACTTCCTAGCGGGTCGGTACCAGCGCCTGGGCCTCGGCCATCATGCGGCGCTGCAGCAACGTCGAACCGAAGTAGACCAGCGCGCCGAGCGCGGCGCCGACGGCCACCGCCAGCGCGGCGTGCAGCGCCTCGTTGCTGACGACCGGAACCGCCGCCAGCACGTCGTCCCCGATGATGACCGCAAGCGATAGCGCGATCGGCGTCAGCACCGGCAGCCGCTGCAGCTGACGCATCACCGGCGGCACCGGAGGCTCGACGCGGCCAACCATCCGCTGGCCCATGATGCCGACCGACCGCACGTGCCGCAGGTAAGGCGTCACCGTGAGCACGACGTTCACCTGGTTGCCGGGGATCTGCTTGAGACGCGCCGGCGGCACCAGGTACTGCTCCGATCCACCACGCGTCTGCAGCATCAGGAGGCCGAGGCCCATCGAGTTGCTGACAGTGCTCGCGCCGACGAGCTGTCCCTGCACCAGCTTGGCCTCGGCGCGTCGATCCTTGAGCGCCAGGCGAAATCCTGGGGCGACAAAGCTAGCGAGCAGCGCGACCGGCAGCAGCCATGCGATCGCCGCGACGATCGCGTCCGCCCAGCCGTAGATCGGCCGCAGCACCAGGATCAGGACCCCCATGACGATCAGGCACGCGACCGCGACGCCGACGGCGATGTAGCCGAGCCGGACCACGAAGTCCGGCGCGTAGCCCTGCAGCATTCCGCCCGCCTCGACGTAGCGCTCGCGCTGCTTGCGGGTCGTCCCCTGAGCCATCTGGCCCGGAGAGGGCGCCTTCGGCTTGACCCGCCGCATCTGGGCGCGGACCTGCTTCTTCCCCATCTAGTGGGGCGGCTCCTTCCTCATCTAAAGCGGGAGTGTATCGGTCCCCGGATAGGTGATGCGCCCATCTACGACGAATGCGAACTGCGTCAATCGGTGGGCGGCGGGCTCGCCCTTGCCCGTGATGTGCCGGACCTCGACGGCCTGGACCGTCAGCGCGTCGGCGATGAGCGATCGGTGGCACCGCCACGGCACCGCTTCGGCGCACATGATGGCCGTCGTCTTTGCTGCAGCCAGGGCGCGGAGGCGGTCGATTGCGCGCCAGAAATCGTCGGTGTGCATGTAGTCCGCGTAGCCGCGAAACGAGTCGTTGCGCCACGCAGTGTTGACCGAGTCGGGCCGCGGCTTGCGCAGCCCACCCAGCTCAGGCATGTGCGCGTACTCGATGCCGCGCTCGGGCAGCGTCACCTCCAGCGACGCACGAGCGAAATGCGGCATGCGACGCGAGCCCGGCGCCGTGCGC
>VBIA01000156.1:20031-22071 GCA_005879985.1 Chloroflexota bacterium
CTCTCTTCGTGTATGTCTGTCCGTTGTACGAGAACGTGCCTGAGAAGAGATAGGCGGGCTCGTAATAACCCTGGCCGCGGGCGAACGCGAGCGCGTAGACGAGCTCGACCGACTTGAGGTCGACCGCGGGCACCGGCTGGATGGCCTGGGACGACGCCGGCGGCGACGCGAGCGCCATGCGCACCGCTTCGTCGTTGGAGATGAGGCGGTACGTCGTGGCGTCGAGGTTCAGCGGCAGCGGGCCGGAGGCTGCGGTGATGCCGCCGTTGTTGATGTCGACGCTCGCTCCGTAACGCTGGCCAATCCAGTTGACGAGATACGCGACACCGCCGCCCGGCAGCTGGAACGCACGCAAGTACTGAACAAGCACATGTCCGTTGGATTGCTGGACCTTGACCTCGTTGGGCCAGGACGGCACCAGGCTGTAGCGGCCCAGGAAGGCTGCCGCCGCATCACGGGAATCCGGCCCGCCGCTGGCGGTGACGGGGCTGGTGGGCGCCAGGTTGAAATAGGGCTCGAGGGGCAATTGAGGCTCGGTCGGCTGGACGGTCAGGATGAACGCCTGGCCCGAATACGTGCCGAGGAACCCAGTTCCGGACCGCACCTGCTTGTCGCTCGAGGCACCGATGGAAGCGGCGAATTGATCGGCCAGGCTCGCGCCTGGCTCGGCGTATCGGTAGATCGCCGCCTGCACAGACTGCAGCGGCATCTGACCCGTCCACCGCAGGGTTGCCGGCCCGAAATACAGATTGGACTGATCGAGGGCGGCGCTGTACGACGTGCTGGGTCCGTTCGAAACTGGCGCCGGCACAAGGCCTGGATGCAGGGCTGGAGTGGGCAGCTTGCCGAACTCGCTCAACGCCAGATCGGGCGCCTGGGCCCCCTGGGCGTAGGAGCTGTGCGTCGGGCTGAGCCGAAGGCCGCTGTTCAGCAGGATGCCGGCGCCAACCACCACGACCAGCAGCACGGCGACCGCGCCGAGCGGGATGGCCGGCGCCTCGCGGAACCGAGCGCCCACGGAGCCGATCGCGTCGCGCAGGCGCGTCCACAGCGGCCGCCTCGCCTGCATCCGCAGCCACAGCTCGTCCTCGTAGCCGCGGCGGGGCCGCGTCGTCGCGAACGCATCGTCCAGCTCGCGCTGGAGCGCTTGAAGGTCGAGGTCCTCCTTGTTGTCACTCAATGGCTTGTTCCTCGCCGGCGACCGCGTCGCGCAGCGCCCTCAGAGCTCGGTGATACAGCATCTTGGCCGCGTCCTCGCTGCAGCTCATGAGGTGCCCGACCTCTTCGAAGCTGAGCCCCGAATGACGCAACGAGATCGCGTCGCGCTGGCGCTCGGGAAGGCGAGCCACATGCACGAGCAACGCGCGGTACTGGATTCGCTCCTCCGCCATGGCGGAGGGATCGTGTTCGGCCTCCGGCTGGTGCTCGATCGTCCGCTGCAGGCGATCGCGCCTGCCGCTCGCGCGGAAATGGTCGAGCGTGGCGTTGCGCGCGATGCGGAACAGCCAGGCCGCGGGCGTCACGTTGCGCGCCTCGAAGCGGTCGTAGGCCTGGTAGGCGTTCATGAAGACCTGGGCGGTGATGTCCTCGGCGTCGGCTGAGGTGCCAACCTGCGCCCGGACGTAGGCGTAGATGCGCCCAAGATAGTCGCGGTAGACGTCCTCGAAAGGCGGCCGGTCGGAAGCCAAGGCCGGTTCATGGTATTTGGCAGCACTTCAGTTGAGGCAACGAGCCGCCACACTCGGATGTAACGCCGCTACGACCTTAGGGCCTGCCCCACCTCGACCGGTCGGTTCGTGAAGACCGAGTCGGGCTTGCAGTACTTGCACCAAGCAACTGCCGTGTCGTCGTCGACGGTCCAGGTCCCCACCGCTCCGCCGGCCGAATGCACCAGCTCCACCAGCGCGCGGTCCATCGCGCCCCAGTGCGGCGAGAACACGTCGGCGCCCGCTTCCCGCAGCATGCGCGCCGGGTCCAGAGGGCGCGCGCCTTCGAGGATACCGAGCTGGAGGCGCGGCTCCATCTCGCGCAGCTTGCGAA
>VBIA01000214.1 GCA_005879985.1 Chloroflexota bacterium
GGCTACGAAGCACGCTGGCCGGCTACGACATCAAGTTCAAATACCGGCCCGACGGCTGGCTGCATCCGCTGCTGACGCTGGCGAGTGAAGGAATCTACTCGATCCGGCGCACGGAGCGAGGCGTTGACGTCAACGGCGACGGCATTTTCGATGCGTTCCAGAAACAAACGCGTAACAGCTTCGGCTGGTACGGCTGGGGCGAGGTGCAGCCATGGCGGCGGTGGGCCTTCGGCGCACGCTATGATTCGACGCAGTATCCTGCGAACCCAGGGTATCAATGGGCCATAGAGCCGTACGTGAGCTTCTATCCCTCCGAGTTCTTGCGGTTCCGCCTGGGCTACAAGCACACCGAGCGCACGCATCGCGACCTGCTCGACCTCAATGGCAACGGCGGCAGCGGTCGGATCATGGACGAATGGTTCTTCCAGGCCACGTTCATTCTCGGCGCCCATCCGGCGCATTCGTTCTAGGGAGCGACCATGATGAAGCGACTCACTGCTCTCGTCCTCCTCAGCGCGCTGGTGGTCCTGACGGTACCGGGCGTCGAGGCGGCGCGTAAACTACGTGTCGTCGCCACGATCCCG
The DNA here is from genome assembly GCA_005879985.1 of Chloroflexota bacterium. Lineage (GTDB taxonomy): Bacteria > Chloroflexota > Dormibacteria > Dormibacterales > Dormibacteraceae > CF-118. Next base: position 585 of record VBIA01000214.1, read on the forward strand.
GACCTGAAAGCACTCACGGAGGCAGTCGGCGGGGATCTGCTCGAGGCCGACTCATTGTCTCGGGGTTCGATCAATGCTCACGAGATCGAGATTCGCCCCAGCATGATGTTGAAGCTGCGAAGGGCCGACATCGTGGTCGAGAATGGCCTCGAGCTCGATCGGTGGATCGACGTCGCTGTTCAGGGCAGCAACAACGAGAATATCGTCCGTGGCGGCGCGGGCGTGATCGACGTCTCGCGCGGCATTCCGGTCCTCGAGGTGCCGACGGTGCGGGTGGATCGCTCGATGGGCGACGTCCACCCTCTCGGCAATCCTCACTATTCTCTTGATCCCGGTCTCGCCCCGATCATCACGCAGAACATCTTGGAGGGATTGTCTCGCGCTGCACCCGAGCACCGGGCGACCTTCGAACGGAACCGTCAGGCTTTCCTCGCGCAACTCGAGTCGCGGATGGCCGAATGGACGAAGCTGATGGAGCCCGTCAAGGGCTCCAAGGTCGTGGTGTACCATCCTCAGTGGATTTACTTCCTCACGCGCTTCGGCCTGATCGAGTCCGGCTGGGTCGAGGAGCGACCTGGGATTCCGCCGTCGCCCGGTCATCTCGTCCGTCTCGTGCGCACGATGAAAGATGAAAAGATCAAGGTGCTGATCTACGCGCCGTGGAACGACCAGAAGCTTGCCGAGAAGATTGCCGAGGAGGCCGGCGCGAAGCCGGTGCTCCTGGCGCAGATGGTGGGTGGCGTCAAGGGTGCCGACTCGTACATCGGCGCCCTCGAGTACAACATCAAGACGCTGTCGCAGGCGCTCCGTCAATGAGACCCAGCACATCGTGATCGCTGATCTGCTGGCGCTCCTCTGGGCACCGTTCCTGATGTGCCTCGTCCTGACAGGCATTCACGCGTACCTTGGCGTGCACGTACTGGCGCGCGAGGTTGTCTTCGTTGACATCGCGATGGCGCAGATCGCCGCGCTGGGCGCCACGGCGGCGTTCCTCGTGGGTTACGAGCCCGACACATGGGAATCGTACGTCTGTGGGCTCAGCGCGACCATTGTCGGCGCCGTAGTGTTGGCGTTGACGCGCAGCCGCCGTCGCCACGTCTCGCAGGAAGCCGTCATCGGCGTCGTCTATGCAGTATCGTCAGCGGCCGCTGTCTTGCTCGCCGATCGCGCGCCGCACGGCGCCGAGCAGGTGCGAACGATGCTCGTTGGCAATCTGCTCGCGGTCCGGCCTTCGGCAGTGGTGGAAGTGGCCCTCCTGTATGCGGCCGTCGGGTTCCTGCACTGGCTCTGCCGTCGTCCGTTCTTCCTGATTTCGACAGACCCTCACGCCGCCTACGCGGAGGGCTGGCGCGTCCGACTCTGGGATTTCGTGTTCTACGCGTCCTTCGGTGTTGTGGTGACCAGCTCCGTCCGGATCGCTGGCGTGTTGTTAGTGTTCTCGTACCTCATCGTGCCGGCACTGGCCGGGGTCACCTTTGGCGGCTCGGTCGCGTCGCGCCTCCTGATCGGCTGGTCCTTCGGCACGATCGTCAGCGTCATCGGGATGGTGGCGTCGGCAACGTTCGACACGCCCACCGGCGCCACCGTCGTCTGCGCCTTCGGGGTGGTCCTCCTCGTCTTTGGTCTCGGTTCCCGGCTGCGGCGACGCTTGCGCACTTCCGCCGCCGCGCCGCGCGAGCCCGCCGAGGTGCGATGAGACGACGGGCGCTCGGCGCGGCGTTCGTCGCGCTGCTCGCCGCGGCCTGCGCGTCCGCGGCGCCGAGCGCACCGGACGCGCGCGACCTGGCGGGCGCGTGGCGCGGACGCCTGGTCACGACGCGGGGACACGCCTCGGCATCGATGACCGTGAAGGAGGACGGAACGTTTACCGGCACGATTTACTTCGACGGCCTCGATCGCGATTTCCATGGCGCCATTGTCGCGGTGCGACCCGGCGAGCTGCGCTACATGGGCAGTGAGGGCGACGGGACGGTGAGG
>VBIA01000215.1 GCA_005879985.1 Chloroflexota bacterium
GCCCCCGCCGCCGAGCACCTGCCCAACATCCACGCCGCGCTGGCCGAGCGCCGCGCCCTGCGCACCCGCTACTACTCCGCCAGCCGCGACAGCGAGGACGACCGCGCCATCGATCCGTACCACCTCACCCTCCACAACGGCGGTCTCTACCTGGTGGGCCACTGCCATCTGCGCGACGCCGTTCGCATCTTCGCCGTCGAGCGGATGCGCACCGTGGAGCTGACCCGCACGCGCTTCGAGGTGCCGGCATCGTTCGATGCCGAGAAGTGTCAGCGGTCACTCAATAATCCCCACCTATGGTCATCGAAAAGTCCCCACCCCTCCTGACTGAGGAGGGCGTCGTGATGACCGAAACGAGTACGGCGACATTGTTGGGCAGCCCGGCGGCGGCGGACGGCGACACTGGCCCCGAGGTCACACCATTCGGGGAGGGGCGCATGGTCCGTGAGGATTGCTGGCGGGAAGTGCACCGGCTTTTCCACGTCGAGCGGCGATCGAAGTCGGAGATCGCCCGGCAGTTGGATCTCGATCGCAAGACGGTCCGCAGCATTCTCGAGGCGGCGGCGTGGCAGCCGTATGCGCGCGCGGATCGGGCCGACACCCTGCTGGCCGAGCACGCGAGCTATCTGAAGAGCCGGGCCCCCGCCGTGCAGTACTCCGCGCGGATCCTGTACCAAGAGCTGCGCCGGAGCCGGCACTACCACGGCAGCTACGAGACGGTGAAGCGGTTCGTGCGCCCGTTGCGCACGGCCGAGCACGCCGCGGAGCGGGCGACGGTGCGGTTCGAGACCGCGCCGGGCCAGCAGAGCCAGATCGACTGGGGCCAGGCCCGCATCCAGCTGCGGAGCCGGCCGGTTACGCTGCATGTGTTCATCTTGACGCTCGGATACTCCCGGCGGAGCTTTCACGAGCCGTGCCTCGGCGAGACCTTGAGCCAGTTTCTCGACGCCCACGAGCGCGCCTTCGAGTACTTCGGCGGCCACACGCGCGAGCATCTGTACGATCGGCCGCGGACGGTGTGCGCGCCGGCCGGGGAGGGCCGGGTCGTGTGGAATGCGACCTTCAAACAGTTTGCCGATTACTGGGGCTTCGAGCCGCACGTGTGCCGCCCCTACCGCGCGCAGACGAAGGGCAAAGTCGAATCGGGGGTGAAGTACTTCAAGCGGAACTTCCTCCCGGGGCGCGCCTTCATCGACGAGCAGGATCTCCGGGAACAGCTCGGCCAGTGGCAGGTCGAAGTCGCGGACGTCCGCATTCACGGCACCACGCATGAGCGTCCCGCGGACCGCTTCGCCCGCGAGCGGAGCCAGCTGATCGCCACCGGCGGCCAGCCCGGGTTCCGCCTGGAGGCCAGCCAGCCCCGGCGCGTCGCCGAGGATTACCTCGTGAGCTTCGAGACGAATCGCTACTCGGTCCCCTTCACGCTGATCGGTCAGACGGTCGAGGTGACGCGGCGAGGCGGACGCCTGCAGATCGTCCATGGCGGGCGCCTCGTGGCCGAGCACGACGAGCTGACGGGCAAGTATCAGGTCCACCTCCGGCCCGAGCATGGACCGGGCGCGATCGCGCGGACGACGCGCCGCGGCCGCGGCGCGGTCTTCCCGGACAGCGCCGGGCGTGGGGCGTCTCCCGAGGTGGAGATCCGGGATCTCGCGATCTACGAGACGCTGGCCGCCGGCGCGGTGTCGGCATGAGCGCCGCGCAGCTCGAGCGCCTGCAGGAGCAGATGCAGCGGCTGCGGCTCTTCAAGAGCCGCGAGCGCCTGGAGGCGCTGCTCCAGGACGCCACCACCAAGGAAGCCTCCTACGCCGACTTCCTCGACACCTTGCTCACCGAGGAGGTCGCCTCGAAGACGGCCAAGCACGTCACCATGCGGACCCACCTGGCGCGCTTCCCCTTCGTGAAGAGCCTGGAGACCTTCGACTTCAGCTACCAGCCGTCGCTCGACAAGAAGCAGATCCAGACGCTCAGCGGCTGTCACTTCATCGAGCACGGCGAAAATGTCGTCCTGCTCGGGCCCCCCGGCGTCGGCAAGTCCCACCTCGCAGTTGGGCTCGGTCTCAAGGCCATCGAGCACGGCTATCGCGTGCTCTTCGCCACGGCGGCCGCACTCATCACCGCGCTCACCAAGGCGGCAGCCGAGGGGCGGCTCGAGGAACGACTCAAGATCTACACGGTGCCGCGCCTGCTCATCATCGACGAGATCGGCTACCTGCCGATCGACCGCGCCGGCGCCAATCTCTTCTTTCAGCTCATCAGCCGCCGCTACGAGCGGGGGCCGATGATCCTGACCAGTAATCAGAGCTTCGGGAGCTGGGGCGACGTCTTCGGCGACCGGGTCATCGCGACGGCGATCCTCGATCGCGTCCTGCACCATGCGATCACCATCAACATCCGCGGCAACTCCTACCGGCTGAAGGACAAACTCAAAGCCGGCCTCGTCAAGCCGGTCGAGGCCACCACCACTTAACCCGGGGGTAGGGACTT
>VBIA01000221.1 GCA_005879985.1 Chloroflexota bacterium
CGGCGACCGCGCGCCGATTCTGGCAACCGGAAGACCTCGTGGAGTCGTCGCGCCTCGGCCCCGACGATACCGCCCACCGGTTCGCGGAGCTGTTCGCACAGGCCGTCGCACGCAGCATGAGCGGCGACGATGTGATTGCGCTGAGCGGGGGCCTCGACTCCACTGCTGTCGCCGCCTTTGCCGCTCCTCGGCATCGCGCGCTTGCGGGCAGACCGATCGCCGCGCTCTCAGCCGTGTTTCCTGGTCTCCCAAGAGTGGACGAGTCCCGTTACATCGAACTGACCAGCGCCGAGCTCGGCATCGAGCTGCACACCTTCGTGCCGCAGGCGCGAACCCTGGACGATCTGCAACGTTGGTGTGTGCTGTTGGACGGTCCCGCTCCGGTGATTTCCGTTCCGGGGTTGAACGAGAATTACGCCCGGGCACGAGCGCTCGGGTATCGCAATGTTCTCACGGGCGAGTTCGCCGAGTTCGTGGTCGACAGCCGGGGCCACCTGCTCGGACACCTGCTGACCCACGGCAAGGTCTCGGCCTTATTCAACCTGATCTCCGCCGAGCGGCGTCGTGGCACGTCATGGAAAGCGATCGTACGCCAGTTGCTGCTGGCGCTCGTTCCAGGAGGGCTCGCCAACTGGTACCTGCGAGCGCGCCATCTCAACCGGCCCAGGTTCGCGCCCGATTGGATCGAGCCGCGCAAGTTCGACGAAGTGCCCGGTCGGTTCGACCTCCTCCCGCCGAGCCGCTCCCGCTGGTCTGCCCTACAGCTCCTCGCGTTCCAGGGCTCGACGATCACACTGGAGGCGGATGAAGTTTGCGCCCGGCTGAACGGCGTCACCGTGCGCTACCCCTTCGCGGACGTGGATCTCTGGGAGTTCTTCCTGAGCCTTCCGGCCGAGCACAAGTTCCCCGACCTCCGTTCCAAGACGCTGATGCGAAGACTGCTCGGGGGCAGGATCCCAAATGCCGTCCTCGAGCGCCGCGATAAGACCGCGTTCGATGATCACGTTTCAGCCCAGATGGACTACCCGATGTTACGGCGGTTTCTCATCGAGCCGCGACACGGAATCGATGGCGTCGACTATCGGCGTCTCGCAGCGCGGCTCGAGCGTGCAGACTTGGGGCTGTTCGATTGGGTCTGGGCCAAGGACCTTGCGCTGATTCATGCATTCCTGAGCCGATGGTGAGTATCCCCGGCTCGGCCTATGGCTTTCTGGTACGCTCGTCTCAGCCCCTCCGATTCCTGAGGAGGGGTGGTGGGGTGGAGACGCTGGATGTGCACCTCAACGGGGAGTTGACGGACCTGCCGAACGATCTCCCGCTGCTCGAGTGGGACCTGCGAGACGACGGCCGCGACGTCCGTGCCCGGCTGTACCGCCACGCGCACGGGTACCAATTGCGGATCGCCGGTGGCATGACGTGCCTGGTCGATCCGCGCGCCCGCACGATCGACCTCAAGCCGGACCCCGCGGCCAATGTGTGGGAGCTGGGGCTGTTTGGGCTCCCAGCGCTGTTGTGTTTCACGTACCGGGGCGATTTGGCGCTGCATGCGGCTGCCGTCGAAGTAAATGATGGTGCCGTGCTGTTCGCAGCCCCCGGTCACCATGGCAAGACCACGCTGGCGCTGGCATTTCACAGGAGCGGTCATCGCGTCCTCAGCGAGGACCTCGCCTGCTGTCGACTTACGCCGGAGCCCGCGATACTCCCCGGCCCCGCGCTGCTGCGGCTGCGGCCCGACATGTATGACGGCGCCGCCCCAGCCGGTACGCGTCTCGTATCTGCGCGCCGGGATCGGATTTACCTCGAGCTCGATGAAGCGCGCAGGGGCGCCGGTGCACCGGTGCCGATCCGGGCGATCGTCTTGCTCCAGGAATCGACGGACGGCGTCCGACTGCAGCAGATCGGAGGCGTGAATGCCCTTCCCGATCTGTGGGCACTCAGCTTTCGCATTCCGGGCGACCACTCGCTGCGCCGCAACTTCACGCAGTTGACCGACCTGCTCACCAAGGTGCCGGTTTGGAATCTCCGGCGCCCGCTTTCCCGGGCCAGCCTCGACCTGACCGTGGCCCGCGTACTCGAAGCATTCGGCTCTTGACACGCGGCGAGCCGATAACGCGATGGGACACCATAGGAGGAAGGACATGATGGCCAGCTACGAAACACCGGAGCTCGTCGACCACGGCTCGATCACCGCTCGGACCTTTCGCATCACGGTGGGGCACTCGACCGCCACCAAAGGCGGGGTCGAGTGTGCTCATTTGGACTGGGCGGGCGAGTTGTCCGGGAGCGTCTGCGCGACCTGAGGGTACAGCGTGCTGAGGCCCACGTTCACACGAAATCACACACAGGCCCGACCCCGTCGGGCCTGTTTCTTATCCTCACTTACGTAAGATCCGTCACGCCTATGGCGTAAAGAACTCGCCCATATCCGGCGCGCTCGCCGCCGCACCCGGGAACGCCGTCACCCC
>VBIA01000061.1 GCA_005879985.1 Chloroflexota bacterium
TTGATGGACGCGACGAGCGTCACGTCCTGCAGCGTCGACGGAACGATGGTGCCTTTGACAGCGAGCACCTTGCCGGACTCGCGCAGCGCATGCTCGAAGTTTCCGGTGACGTCGGCCATGGCCATGATGAAGAGGTTCCCGAAGGAGTGGCCGTTGAGCGATCCCTCTTTGAAGCGGTGGTCGAAAAGCTGCTTCATCAAAGGCTCGGCGTCCGCAAGCGCGATGAGGCACTGGCGAAAGTGAGAGGTTGGAGGTGTAGGTCTTGAGACCGCGCAGCAAGGCGGACATCCCGGTGCCGCCGCCGATGGCGACGATGCGCGGGCCACGTCCGCGCAGGCGGAACGCATGGATGACTTCGACGATGCTGCCCATGTTGGTGCCGGGCAGGAACGGACCAAGAACGGATTGAGTGAGCTTCAGGTAGCTGAACGCCAGCAGCCCTACACCGAGGATGCCGAACACCGTCGCGCGCGCCCAGTACGGCCAGAACTGCAGGGTGATGTAGTAGAACTGGTGCGGCAGCGTGGCCGTCTGGTAGATCTCCTTCAAGGCGTACGCGGCACCGAGCACGAGCACCAGCTCGGCGAGCATCAGCAAGAGCAGCCAGCGCTTGATCTCGAGCCCGGGTGTGAGCCAGCGCAGCCAGCCCGCCGTCGATCTGAGCCTCTTGGCCATCTACCCCGCTTGCCTCAACGTGTTCAGGACGTGCACGGTTACTGTGGGCTACGCTCTCCTTGAAGTATGGGGGCTGTGCGCGGAATCCGCCGTGCGGTACGGCTTGCGGTGGTGGGGCTCGTGGTGGCCGCCGTCGCGACCGAGCTGGCCAAGCCTGAGGCCGAGCGGACGTGGCATGGTCGCGTCTTCGGCCTCGTACCCTACGACTTCCGACCTCCTACATGGGAACGCATACGCACGGCGTACTGGAATCCCGAGTCTGAGCAGCTGTTCAGCGACCGGGTTTTCGGGGTCGGCTGGGCGGTGAACCTGTATCAGGCCAAGGTGCTGCTCGAGGACGTGTTCGACCGCCTGATGGGGGCGACACCCCTCTACGTCGAGCGCTCCTCGCGCTCGCTGGAGCTGGGCCCCACAACGCGCAAGTAAGCGGGGTCCTGGAGCCTGGCGGGAGTTCGCCGGCTGGCGACTGGAGCCCGGTAGGCGATAAGGGGCGGGTCATGAGGGCTGCTTAGAATAGGGCGCTCTCGGCGTAGCCTCAACCAGAGCCGAGTTGGGGAGTGGCGCAACGGTAGCGCAGCTGACTCTGGATCAGAAGGTTGAAGGTTCGAATCCTTCCTCCCCAGCCAACCGAACCCGCTGAATTCATCTACTTCGCCTGATCCGGTGTAGCCGCTCTGGGCGTTCGAGGCCGAGGTATCAGTAGCCGAAGCGCATCGCAATCATCATGCTGAAGAGGACGAGAAACCCGCCCAGCTCGATCCTTCCGTAGGCCGCGAGCCTCTGATCCAGGGCCTCAATCTGCTCAGGCCCCCCAGCCGCGATCAACTTGCCGACCACTGGGCTGAGGCGCGCGCCCTCGAAGGCTGCAACTCCAACCGCCAGTAGGATCGCCGCAATCCACGTCACGCCGTAGGGCGAGGTGAGCATGTCCAGCACTCCGCCGGTGAGGCCTCGGAGAACTCCGAGAAGGATGGTCGCGCCCGCCACCGCCGCCACCAACCGGCCGTACCTGGCTGCGAACGCCTCGATTATCCCGCGCCGCGTCTCGGGCGGGAACCTGCGGAACGAGGGGAACACAATAACGTGGGCCGTCATCGCGGAGCCAAACCAGAAGATGCCGGCCAGTATGTGCAACCACTGCAGCGCAATGAGAAGCCAGAGCACGCTCTTTCGAGGCAACTCTATAGCTCTGCTGGAGGTTAACGCGCAGAGGCGCATCAGACTCGTGATCAGAGGGTTGAAACTCGCAGGGCGGCGTCACGTTGGCTGCCTCGATGCCACGCCGCGGAGGCGTACACCGCCTAGCCGGCACCCGATGTCGTTGAAATGTCGTCGATGAAGTAAGCTCCTGCGGATGACCTGGGTGCTGCAGGCGCTGGACATCGCCGTCCAGGCCGCATTCGTCGCCCTCGCGCTGTTCACGCTCACGGACTGGCTCCGCCACCGCGACCGCCAGCGGGTATGGCTGGTGGTGGCCCTGCTCTCGCTGTCGGCCCTGGTCGTGCTGACGCCGGCCGCGGCGGTCATCGGCCTGCCAGGACAGCTGGTGACAGACCTGGCCCTCGTCCTGTTCGTGCTTTCCGGATACGCGCTTCTGATGTTCCGAAACTCGCTCATTCCCCTCGGCAGGCGGCTGGCAGCCGCCGTAACCGTATGGACCGCGCTGGTTGCGATCATCGGAGTGGCCGCCGACCTGTCCTCGAATCCGCAGGCTCAGCGATCGCCTCTGCAGCTCGTGGCGGTTGGACTGATCCTCGTCACCTGGGTGCTCTGCGTGATCGAGCCCATCTTCAGGCTCGGTCTTGCGTCCATCGGCCGTCCGTCCGTCGAGGGTTCGCGCCTGCGTTCGCTCAGCCTCGGCTACGCGGGTCTGGTGGCGGTGATCATCGCATCCACGGTGGCCGGACCAGCGCTGCACAGTACGACCGCTGCCGTCGTCATCGACTTGATCGTGCTGATCATCGTGCCGTTGATGTACGCGAGCTTCGCACCGCCCCTGTGGCTGCGCCAGCTCTGGAGCCGTCCTGAGGAGGAGGAGCTACGCAGCGCGCTGCATGAGCTGCTGCTGTACAGCGCCGACCGCGCCACCCTCGCGACCCGCGCGCTCGCCGGTGGCGCGCGCATGGTAGGCGCGCCGGCCGGGTTCATCGAAGACTCGGACGGTTCCATCCTCGCGGCGCATGGCCTGACACAGAAGGAAGCTGCTGCTCTGGCCGCCAAGCCGGGCACTTCACACTCGATGCTGCGCATACCGCTCGACCTGACTCGGGGCCAGGGCATGATGACGATCCTTGCCGGGCCGTTCACGCCGCTGTTCGGCGAATGGGAGATCTCGCGCTTGCGCGGTTTCGCCGTCAGCATCACCGCAGGTCTGGACCGCGTCTCGCTGACCGCGCGCCTCGCGGCCCTCGAGAAGGCCAAGACCGACTTCCTCGACTTCGCGTCGCACGAGCTGCGCGGGCCGATGACCGTTATCAAGGGCTACCTCACGATGATCGCGGCCGGATCGCTTGGCGATATGCCGCCGAAAGCGGCTTCGGTCGTGCCGCTTCTCGTGGCGAAGGCCGATGAGGTGAACTCGATGCTCGAGCAGATGATCGAGACGTCGCGCCTGGAGGAGGGACGCCTCGCGCTGAGGAGGGAGCGCAGCGACATCGCAGGTCTCACCGAGGACGCCATTGAAAACCTTGGGCCGCTCGTCTCCGAGCACGAGCTCGACATCGACCGTCCGCCCGAGCCGCTGTGGGCCAACGTGGACCCAGACCGGCTGCAGATCGTCATCCGCAACCTGGTCAGCAACGCGGCCAAGTACTCGCCGGCCGGCACGCCGATCGCGATCACGATCGCGCGGCGCGACCACCGCGCACTGGTCGCCGTGACGGACAGGGGCATCGGCATCGACAAGGACGACCAGCGCAACCTGTTCAAGCGATTCGGTCGTATCGAGTCTGTGGCGACCGCACACACCGCCGGCGCAGGTCTCGGCCTGTGGCTTTCACGCGAGATCGCGCGCATGCATGATGGAGATCTCACCGTCGAATCCGAGCCCGGAAAGGGCAGCACATTCACCCTGGAGATCCCGCTGAATTTCGACTGACGACGCGCCGCCTGACGTTCGATCGCGGTTCCGGCCGCACAAGCCTCTCAACCTCGCGCTGACCCTCGGCGCCATCGGGCCCGGGCCGGCGATGCGCTTGCGCGGGACCGAGGCCTGGCGTGCGACGCACACGCCGCAGGGACCGGCCACGCTGCGCCTGGTGCTGGCGGATGGCGTGGTCGACGTCGATGCCTGGGGCCCCGGCGCGGCGTGGGCTGCCGAGAACGCGCCCGCGCTGTGTGGCGAGGAGGATGACGACGCAGGCTTCAAGCCGCGCCAGCCGGCGCTGGCGGACGCGAAGCGCCGCCATCCGGGCATGCGGATTCCGAAAACCCGCGCGGTTTTCGAGGTGCTCGTGCCCACGGTGATCGGCCAGAAGGTGGCCACCGACGCCGCCCACGAGTCCTACAGAAAGCTCGTCTACGAGCTCGGCACCGCAGCGCCGGGCCCGGCGAACCTGCGCGTGGCGCCACCCGCCGCCGCACTCGCCGCTACGCCGTACTGGGTGTTCCATCGGTTCGGCATCGAACGCCGACGTGCCGAGGTGATCATCCGCGCGGCGCGCAGCGCGCGACGCCTGGAGGAAGCAACCGCGATGTCGGTGCTCGACGCGTGGCGGCGCCTGCAGGCATTCCCGGGCGTCGGTCCGTGGACGGCGGCCAAGGTCGCGCTCGTGGCCCTGGGCGACGCGGACGCGGTGCCCGTCGGCGACTACCACCTGCCGCACATGGTCGGCAACGCGTTCGACGGCACGGCGCGCTCGACCGACGAGCGGATGCTGGAGATCCTCGAGCCGTTCCGTCCGCATCGCGCCAGGGTCCTGCGGCTGCTTTTGCTGATGGGCGCGTCGGCGCCTCGCTTCGGACCGCGCATGCCGCTGCGCGACATCGCGCGCAGCTGACGTCTAGTTGTAGAGCTTGTCCAGGTGCTCCTCGACCATGGACGTGAGCTCCTGCATCCCCGCCGAGTCGAAGATGAGGCGCGCCCCCGCAGCTCCATAGAGGTCGGGCAGGCGCTCGGTCGCGCCAAGCGCAAGCGCCCCACGGTAGTTGCGGACCGCGTTCACTGAGTCGCTCAAGCTGTTGCGCCACACCTGCAGCGCACCGAGCTGGGCGATGCCGTACTCGATGTAGTAGAAGGGGTGCGCGAAGAAGTGCGGCTGCTGGTACCAACGCGCGACTCGCTCGCGATCGAGGCCGCTCCACTCGACGGTGTCGCTCTCGAACCGCCGCCGCAGCTCGAGCCATTTCTGGTCTCTCGCATCGGCGTCGGCGCCCGCCTCGTCCGTGTAGCACCAGTGCTGGAACGCATCGACGGAGGCGCAGTGCGGGAAGAAAAGAATCACGCCCTCGAGCAGCTCGCGGATGGATCGCCGCGCGTCGTCGTCGGAGTAGTAGCCGCCCTGCTCGGCGGTGATGTACGGCGACGTGAGCAGCTCCATGCTCATGGACGCGACCTCGGCCATCTCCGAGCCAGGGTGACGCTGGAAGATCAGCGGCAGCTTTGAGGCCTCGAAGCCGTGGAACGCGTGGCCCGACTCGTGGAGCATCGTCTTCACGTCATCGTCGATGCCAACGGCATTCATGAAGATGAGCGGCATCTTGCGGCCGTTGAGGGTCGCCGAGTATCCGCCCGGCGCCTTGCCCTTTCGGTTCTCCAGGTCGAGCATGCCCGCCGCGGCCATCGCGTTGATGTAGCCACGGAAGTCCGGATCGACGTGGGCCACCACGTCCGACGTGCGCTCGATGAATTCGCGCACGTCGCTGAACGGCCGCAGCGGCGCGCGGCCGCGCGGGTCGACGGTGATGTCCCACGGCCGCAGCTCGCCGACGCGCATCTCCCGCTTTCGTCGCTCGAGGATTCGCGTGGTGGCCGGGCGCATCGTCTCCTCGACGGCTTCATGGAACCGCATGCAGTCGTCGGGCGTGTAGTCGAAGCGATTCTTCTCGCGGTGGACGAAGTCGCGGTAGTTCGCGAATCCGGCGTTGTGCCCGACTTGCTGGCGCGCGACAAGCATCTGATCGAAGATGCCGGCCAGCACGCCGCGCTGTTGGAGGTACGGCTGCGCGCGCAGCTTGAACGCCCGCTCGCGCACCTCCCGCTCGGGCGATTCGAGGTAGGGGAGCAGCTGCGGCGGTGTCTTCTGCTCGCCGTCCCACTCCACGGTCATCGCGCCGTTGACCTTCGACCACTCCGTCTCCAGCTTCGACAGCTTAGAGACGAGCGGGACGTTTTCGTCGCGGAAAAGCTCGATCTGATTGCGGAAGCGCTCGACCGTGGTCCTCAACCCGGGCCGGTCGTATCCGAGGTGCACCAGGCGCTGCTGCAGCCCCGACGCCTGCTGAGCCATCTTCGGTTCGATCTCGCTGCCGAACCGCAGCTGCGCTGCCTCCGCGGCGGAGTCGGCCGTGTTGCACGTGTACGCGAAGTACGCGAGCATCGAGGCTTCCGAGAGAAGCGACTCCAGCTGCGACCAGTCCGCGAGCCACTGCTCGACCGTATCCCCATCGAGCGCGCGCGCCGCGAGCTCCTGGTAGTAGGGCTCGATGTCGCTCCACGTCGCGTCGCGGAACGCGTCGGCTGAGTCCGGCAGAAGAAGATTCACCGCCACCCTCGACGATGGTAAAGGTATCGCGGTGGAGTCCTCGACAGGAATGCGGATGCCAGACGACGTGGTCGCGGCCGCGCGGGCGGCGTTGGGCGGCGGTGAGATCCGCCACGAGTTTGCCTGGATGAGCTGGGCGGGGACGGTGTGGCGGCTCGAAGGCGAATCAAAGTCGATCTACGTGAAGAGGGCCGCGCACCTAGAGGACGAGCGCGACCGGCTCGAATGGCTGAAGGGACGATGGCCGGTGCCGGAGCTCATCGGCTTGTTTCACGGCTTCGGCGACGACTGGCTGCTGACGCACGCGGTGCGGGGAGTGCCGATGAATGACAAGTCGATCATGTGGGACGGCCCGACGACCGCGAGGCGCCTCGGCGAGATCCTGCGCGAGCTGCACTCGATCGATACGATGGACTGCCCGTTCGGCGGTCCGCCCGAGCGCGAGGAGGTCCTGGTGCATGGCGACTACTGTTCGCCCAACGTCCTGGTCGAGAACGACCGGCTGACCGCGCTGGTCGACGTCGGCCGCGCGCGCGTCGACAGCCCGCGCATCGACTTCGCGGCCGCCATCTGGAGCCTGCAGTACAGCTTCGGTGCCGGCTTCGGCCAGATGTTCCTGGACGCCTATGGGACTCCACCGATGACCGACCGCGAGATCGAGCGCCTGCGCCGCAGCTACTCTCGGAGATGAATGAGAGGGAACCAGACGGTTCCCTCTCATCGGAGCGCTGCGCGCTCCTGCTCTCCCTCCCGCCGTGGGGATCATTTGAACGTTTACGCCCGGCAATGCTGGGCTGGAAAAGAAACAAAGTCGCGGCCGGGCAAAGCCCGGCCGCCCCTGCCACGCGCTAGCCGTCGATGGCGCGCCAGCAGTACCAGGCCGCGACCGACCGGTAAGGCCTGAACAGCTCGCCCTGTGCCTGCAGCGCGCGTGGCGCAGGCGGCTCCTTGAGCAGGTGCGTCATCGCCCAGCCCTTTCGCACGCCGTAGTCGTCGACCGGCCAGACGTCCATGCGGTGCAGCTGGAACATCAGGAACATCTCCGCCGTCCACCGGCCGATGCCCCGGACCTGGACCAGCCTCGCCACGAGGTCGTCGTCCGTTAGAGAGTCGGCGTCCTCGAGCGGCACAGTCCCGTCGGCGACCTTGGTCGCCAGGTCGACGATCGCGGCCTGCTTCGGGCCGCTGACTCCGACAGCTCTCATGGAGCCGTCCTTCAAGGCAAGCACCGCGCGAGGCGACAGTCCTTCCAGAAACAGGTCGAGGAACCGGTTGTGGATCGCGGTCGCGGCTGCGCCCGCCAGCTGCTGGTACATGATCGAGCGCACCAGCGCTGCGAACGGGTCGTCGTGCGGTTCGCGCAGGTCGAGCTTGCCGACTCGCTTGATGAGCTTGCCCATCGCGGGGTCGCGGCGCGCCACCAGGCGCGTCCCCCTTGCCAGCTCGGCCTCGACGGGCTTCGGCGGAGCGGCTGTGCTCAGGCGAACTCGGCGAGGAACTGGTCGAACTGCTCGCGCGACAGCCGCAGGTCCTTCTCGGCGAGGTCTTTCAGCGGCGCCGCCGGGATCTTCTCGGTGCTGGCGAAGTCCTCGGCGCTCGGATCGACGTAGAGAAGGCCCGTCACCAGGTGCCCGGCCGCTCGACCCTCGTCGATGACCCGCTGCGCGGCCCGGCGGTCGAGCGGATCGTGGTCCTCGCCCAGCTTCTTCAGCAGGATGTGCGAGCCGTCATGCAGCTGCACGTCGCGCACCGTGCCGGGCTCGTAGTCCACGTGCACCTCTTCGAAGAATGGGATGAACGAGACGTCGGCGATCGACTCCTCGTGGTCCTTCACCCAGCTGTAGCTCTTGGTCGAGCCGTCGTGGTCGTTGAAGGTCACGCAGGGCGAGACGATGTCGAGCACGGCGGTGCCGCGGTGTGCGATTGCCGCCTTGATGAGCGGCACCACCTGCTTGCCGTCGCCGCTGAACGAGCGGGCGACGAACGAGCAGCCGAGCGCCAGCGCGACCGCGCAAGGGTCGATGGGCTGGAAGGTGTTGACCGAGCCCTTCTTCTGCACCGAGCCGAGGTCGGCGGTCGCGGAGAACTGTCCTTTCGTGAGGCCGTAGGTTCCGTTGTCTTCGATGATGTAGGTGCAGTCGATGTTGCGCCGGATCATGTGCATGAACTGGCCCAACCCGATCGAGGCGGTGTCGCCGTCGCCGGAAACTCCGAGCATGATCAGGTCGCGATTCGCCAGCTGCGCGCCAGTCGTGAGCGAGGGCATGCGGCCGTGCACTCCGTTGAAGCCGTGTGCGGTTTCGACGAAGTAGGCAGGCGTCTTCGACGAGCACCCGATGCCCGACATCTTGGCCAGCTTGTGGGGCTCGAGGCCGAGCTCGTACAGCGCCTTGATCATGTGGTTGGTGATGGAGTTGTGCCCGCAACCGGCGCACAAGGTCGTGGCCGCGCCCTTGTAGGCGTCGCGGGAAAATCCGGCTCGGTTCACAGTGACGCTCATACCGCTCCTTCCGCGTGGCGCGGCTTCGCCGCGCCACCGCCCGCGTCAAATCGTGGCCAGGCGGGGTGAGTTGAAAGGGGGGGTCGTCGTAGGGGGGGCCTGACCCCCGTGCGCCTTCTCATACCGGGATGGCCTCCGATTGCAGAAGTGGTTCGGTGATGGCTTCGGCGGGGATGGGCTGGCCATTGTAGTGGCGGACAGAGCGCAGCCGGCCGACGAGCTCGGCGGGCAGGCTCAACCTGATGAGGTCGAACATCTGGCCGTCGCGGTTCTGCTCCACGACGTACACGGTCTCGTGCCTCTCAACGAAACCCGCAACGTCCGCTGAAAGCGGCAGCGCTCGGATGCGCAGGTAGTCCACCGAACGGCTCGCTGCATCCAGGCGCTCGCGAGCCTCACGCACCGCAGCGTCGGTCGATCCGTACGCGATGAGGCCGACCGATGACTTCGCCGACTCGTCGGCCACCGGCGCCGGCAGCGCCTTCCGCGCGGTCTCGAACTTGCGGTTGAGGCGGTCCATGTTGCGGGCATATGTGTCGGCGCCCTCCGTGTACCGGGCGTGCTCGTCGTGGCCCGAACCGCGCGCGAAGTAACCCGCGGCCGGGTGGTCGGTGCCGGGCAGTGTGCGGTATGCGACGCCGTCGCCGTCGACGTCCTGGTAGCGGGCCCACTCGCCGCTGAGGCGATCCAGGTCCTCCTTGTTCAGGACCTTGCCGCGGTCGAACGGCTTCTCGGGATACTTGAAAGCCGGCGTCATCCACAGGTTCATGCCGAGGTCGAGGTCCGAGAGCACGAACACCGGCGTCTGGAAACGATCCGCGTAATCGAACGCGTCGCGCCCGAACTCGTAGCACTCCTCGACCGAGCCGGGCAGCAGCACGAGGTGCTTGGTGTCGCCATGGGAGATCGTGTACGCGAAGCTGATGTCGCCCTGCGACGTGCGCGTAG